>NZ_JBHVRX010000002.1:343385-499669 GCF_042885515.1 Streptomyces sp. NPDC058052
GGGGTCGCGGTTTCCCGGGCGCCCGGGCGGGGGGGCCCCCACCCGCTGTCCCACACCGGGGTCCCCCCCCCCCCCACACCAAAAACCCCCGCCGCCGCCCCCCCCGCGGGGGGGGGGCCGCGGGGAGGGTCAGGCCGGGAGGAGGTCCTGGAGGGTCCGGCTCCGGCGGGGTGCGCTCAGGCGCAGTTCGATGATGTCCCGGACGGTGGGCCACTCCTCGTCGAGGATCGAGTAGAAGGCCGTGTCCCGGACGGCGCCGTCGAGGCCGCGCGAGTGCGCCCTGCGGATGCCCTCGCAGGTGGCGCCGAGGCGTTCGATGGCGACCCGCGAGCGGGTGTTGCGGGCGTCGGCGCGGAAGGTGATCCGGCGGATGCCCCAGCTCTCGAAGGCGTGGCGGAGCATGAGCAGCTTCGCCTCGGTGTTGATGCCGGTGCCCCGGGCGTCGCCCGCGATCCAGGTGTTGCCGATCTCGGCGGCGTCGGGGATCGCGGTGAGCGGATCCCCGTGGGGATGGCCGGGTGTCGGGGGCCAGACGAGAGGCCCCCGCCAATAGTCGAGTTCGAGGAAGCGTGTGGAGCCGATCACCCGGTCGTCGGCGGTACTGACCAGGGCGAAGGGCAGACAGCGCCCGGCGGCCTGTTCGGCCAGGGCGCGGGCGATGTAGTCGAGCGCGGATTCCAGGCCGTCGGGCACGGGAGTGAAGGCGTAGGCCGATCGGTCCGCCTCGCCGGCCCGCGCAAGGGCTTCGGCGTGCCGCATCGCCAGCGGCTCCAGGCGCACGGAGCGCCCGGTCAGGAGAACAGGTACTGGCACGGAACCTCGGGTCTTTCACGGGCAGGGGTCACTTCCGTCACGACGCTGTGCGCCGGAAGTGAAGGGGGGAATCTCGCCGGGTGCCGATTCACGTCGAAAGACGTGCGATGAGCAGGCAAAACGGTTCGTCACCAGGTGCGAGGAGGAACAGTATGCAGCCACAACAGCTCTGAGAACAGAACCCTGGGAGAACCTGGATCCACGCGCGGGTGAAGCCTGCCGGAGGGGTGCCGGAGGCGGTCTCAGGGGGCGGACAGGGTCGCCCGCCCCTCGGACGGCCTCAGCGCTCAGACGCAGGTGGGATGCCCCCAGCCCTCCGCGTTCTTGGCGATGTTCTCCCCCTTGTCATAGGCACGCCCACACCGGCAGCGGCCCGGAAACTTGGCCTTCAGGGTGCCGCCGGACGGGCGACTCCGGCGGGTGCCGGAGGCACCGGCCCCGCCCGGCGCGGAGGAGCGCGCCCGGGGCGTGCGGGGGGCGGAGGAGCGCGCGGAGGCGGGCTCGGGGTCGGGGAGGGCGGAACCGGCGTCCGATCCCAGGGGCTCCTGCGTACGGGCGCTGTGGCTGGCGGCCCGGTCGGCGGCGTCGTTGAGGGGGTCGCCGTCGGCCTGGTGGGCGGGGGTGTAGACGAAGTCGATGTCCCGGCCGGTGAGCAGGGCGTCGATCCGGACGACCAGGTCCTTGTTGGCCACCGGGGTTCCGGCGGCGGTCTTCCAGCCCTTGCGGCGCCAGCCGGGGAGCCAGGTCGTGACGGCCTTCATGGCGTACTGGGAGTCCATCCGGATCTCCGCGGGGGCCGCCGGGTCGAGGGTCTCCAGGAGCCGTTCCAGGGCAGTGAGTTCGGCCACGTTGTTGGTGGCGCGACCGAGCGGGCCGGCCTCCCAGCGGTCGACGGTGCCGTCCGTCCGGCCGATGACCCAGGCCCAGGCGGCGGGGCCGGGATTCCCCTTGGAGGCGCCGTCGCAGGCGGCGATGATCTTCTCGAGCATCCTTCGATCCTGACACGGGCGGGGGTGTGCTCGGGGCCGTCCGGAGGGCGCTCGCGGGGTCGCCCGGCCGGGTGGCGGCGGGCTCCCCGCGCCACGGGGTGTCAGCGGTTCCCCGTAGACTCGCCGTCTGCCCGCCGGTGGCGGCACCGGCCCAGCTGACAGGAAGCGACGGACTCCATGAACCACGCGGACGGCACCGCACCGATCTACGCCCAGCTCATACGGGAGCGAGGGGACGTTCCCGGTGACGTGCGCCAGACCGCGGAGGAGGTGCTCCGGGACCTGAGCCGTTACATCAAGCTTCCCGCGCCCACGCCGCAGCAGCAGCCGATGGGTGTCGGTGCTCCCGCGGGCATGCCGGGGATGCAGGGGATGCCCGGTCAGCCCGGGATGCAGGGCCGGCCCGGAATGCAGGGGCCGCCCGGAATGCAGGGCCAGCCGGGGATGGGCCAGCCCGGCATGGGTCAGCCGGGAATGGGCCAGCCCGGGATGCAGGGGCAGCCGGGGATGGGCCAGCCCGGCATGCAGGGCCAGCCGGGGATGCAGGGGCAGCCGGGCATGCCTGGTGGCCAGCCGGGCCAGGGGCTCCCGGGAGTGCCCGGACAGCCGGTGCCCGGGCAGGCCGGTCCGGCGGGTCCCGCCGCTCTGCCGGGTCCCTCGGGCATGCAGGGCGCCGGTCCGGTTCCCGGGCAGGGCGGTCCGGGCGGGCACGCCGGGATCGTGGCCATGCGCTCGCTCCCGCAGGGCTGACACCGCCGCCCGACCGGAGGGAGGCGCGGAAGCGAGGGACGCCGGCCGGCACGCGCCTTGTACCTCCACATAGACGACCCGGGGACGGCCGTCGACCGCCTCCGGAAGGCGCTGGGCATCGAGGCCGGCGCCCCGGCCCCCGGCGACCTCGTCTTCGGGCCGCTCCTGGTGACGGGCGCGCACGACACGACGACTACCTCACCGGCGCCCGCGCCCACCCCCACGACTTCCTCCAGTGGCCGGTCGTCCTGGAGTGCGAGGCCCCCCGGGCGCCGCGCCCGCCGCCGCGGTCGATGCCGTGGCAGCCCTGCCGCGGACCCTTGGGGCCTCGGGTACCGGGCCCTCGCCGCGTACGGCTCCGAGCACGAGCTGCCCGGCGCCGGAGGCGGTGCCCGCCCCCCGTACCCGCCCACGCCCCGCGCCGGCGACCGGCACGCTACTGGCGCGCGCGGTCCGCCGGGTCATCCGATCGGCCGACCCCGGGGTCCACCGGAGGGGCCGGGGGGTGTGGACGGCCGGGCGAGGGGGCCGGAGCCCCGGGGGGCGGAGGATCGGGACACGGGAGGGGCCGGTTCGCGCGGCGTCCTCCTCCTGTCCCGTACCGAGGAGCCCGAGATGACGAAGATCCGCCGCCCGTCCCGTACCGCTCGCGTGCTCTTGCCCGCGGCCGTCGCCGGGGTCCTGCTCTCGGGATGCGCCCAGGCCGACGAGGCTCCCGCCGCGACCGGCGCGCCCTCGGCGACGAGCCCCACCGTCACCGTCACTCCCCCGCCGTCCACCGGGCCGGCGCCGTCGGCGACGGCCTCGGCCGGCGCGCGCCCGGCGGCCGGGACGCTGCTCGTCAGCGACTTCGGATCGGACACCGTGACGTTCGTGGACCCCTCGCGCGGGGCCACCGGCTCCGTGGAGGTGGGCACCGCGCCGTACGGGCTGGCCCTGGGGAAGGACGGGCGGGCGTGGGTCGCGACCGCCGAGGGCGTCGCCGTCGTGGACACCGCCGCCCGGAAGCGCCTGGCCCTCGTCCCGTACCGGACCGACACCGGTCCGGTGACCACCGGCGAGTACCGGGGCGGCGGGATGGGCATCGCGCTCTCGCCCGACGGGAAGCGGGTGTACGTGGGGGTGAACGTGCCCGGCGGCAACGGCACCCTGGAGGTGATCGACACCGCGTCCGTGGAGGTCGTGGACGTGGTGGACGTGGGCCGCCGGCCCTTCGACGTGGACGTGAGCCGGGACGGCTCCGCCGTGTACGCGACGAACCACGACTCCTTCGACGTGACCGTCGTCGACGCGGACTCGCTGGAGGCCCGGCGGATCGAGGTCGCCCCGTACGGCACCGAGGGCGGGCTCGGCTCCTGGCTGAAGCCGCACTACACCGCCGTGCGCCCCTCGGACGGAAAGCTGCTGCTGCCGTTCGAGGGCGAGCGGCTGGCCGTCGTGGACCCGGCCACGGGGCGGGTCGCGATCGAGTCCATGACCGCGAACACCCACCAGCACGGGGCGACCGTGGCGCCGGACGGCACGCTCTTCGCCGTCGGCACCGGGCCGATCGACCCGAGCGAGGACCGGGGCCCGTCGCTGACGGTCCGGTCGCCCGAGGGCGTCGAGCGGGTGTACCCGCTCGACGGGCCGCACGAGGACGTGGCCGTGTCGGCGGACGGCGAGTCCGCGTACGTGACCGGCGGCTTCACGCGGGACGGCTACTGGGACGGGATCAGCGTCGTCGATCTCGGCTCGGGCGAGGTGAAGCGCCTCGCGGCCGGCTCGCGGCCGCTGGGCGTGGTCGTCTTCTAGGCCGTTCCTTCCGGTCTTCCGGATCGGGCCGGCAAGGTCCGGGAACGGCCCGGGAGGACGTCCGTCAGGGCCGCTCCGCCGTCACCAGCCATGCCGTGCTCAGGAGCCGGACCGTTCCGCCGGCCGTCTCGTGGGCACGGAGGTGGTCGGTGAGGGCGGTGCGGGCGAGGGCGCGCGCGGGCTCGTCGGCGCCCTCCATCAGGTGGCGGCCGGGGCCGGTGGCCAGCAGGAAGTCCGCCGCGTCGGCCGCGTCCCGGCCCCAGGTGCCGTACGCCCGGCACTCCTCGATCGTGACGCCGCCGAATCCGGCGGCGGTGAGGACGGCGCGGACGTGGTCGGGCACGGCGAGGGAGAACATGCCCGGGAGGCCCGGACGCCCGAAGTCGCCGACGGGGAGGATGCCGCGCAGGGAGGTCATCGCGGTGACCCAGCCGTTGAGCTCCGGGGCGGACGGGCAGACGAGGGCGAGCCGGCCGCCGGGGCGCAGGGCCCGGCCGATGTTGCCGAAGGCGGCTTCGGGGTCGGCGAAGAACATGGCGCCGTACCGGCTGATCGCCGCGTCGAACGGGCCCTCGGCGCTCTGCTCGAAGGGGTGGGTCTGGGCGTCGCCGCGGGTGAAGGTGACGTTTCCGATGCCGGCGGCGGCGGCCCGGGCGCGGGCCTCGGCGAGCATCGGGCCCGACAGGTCGACGCCGAGCGCGTGGCCGCGCGGGGCGCGGAGGGCGGCGAGCCGGGTGGTGTGGCCGGCGCCGCAGCCGATGTCGAGGGTGCGGTGACCGCCGGCGATCCCGGCGGCGTCGAGCAGGGGGGTGTTGAAGCCGTCGTTGACGGCGTTCCAGCGGTCCTGGTGACGGGCCCAGTGGGCTCCCTCGGGGCCGTTCCACGCCTGGTCCTGTGCGGTGTTGACGATGGTGGTCACGACTGCCTCCACGGGCGACAGGGAGAATGGGCAAGCGCCCATTTCTGGACGGCCCACAGTATGGGCGTGTGCCCATTCAGGCAATCCCGTCTACGATCCAGTCAGCCGGACACGGCGGACACGGCAGGGACGAGGGAGAGGACGGCAGGCTCATGTCACCGCGTGGAGTGGCGACGCCGGACGTGCGCGAGCGGCTGTTCGCGGCGGCCGAGCGGGTCGTCGAGAGGGACGGGCCGGGCGCGCTCACCAGCCGGTCCGTGACCACCGAGGCGGGCTGCGCGAAGGGGCTGCTGCACGCCCACTTCGCGGGGTTCGACGAGTTCGTGGCCGAGCTGTGCCTCGACCGCTTCGCCCGGACCGCAGTCAAGGCCCGGGCGCTCGCCGGGCTCGTGGGCCGCGGCTCGGTCTCCGGGAACCTCGACGCCGTCGTCCTCGCCCTCTTCGACTCCGGCGGCCCCGCCGTCTCCGGCCTCGCCATGGCCCGCCCCGCCGCCGCGCTCCGGGTCCGCGAGGCGCTGGAGGCCGGCGCGCCGGGCTTCGCGGCGATCGAGGAGGCCGTCGCCGGCTATCTGGAGGCCGAGCGCGGCCTCGGCCGCGTCCCGGCCGCCCTCGACCCGGCCGTCGTGGCCCTCGCCCTCGTCGGCACCGGCCACCACCTGCTGATGACCACCTGGCCGGACTCCCCCGACCCCCGCCCGGCGGTACGGCGGCTGATCGCCACCCTGATTCCCTGACCCCCCAGCACCCCCAGGCCCCTCTAGCTCCGGGGCAGGACCGTCAGGACGCGTTCGATGAACGCCTTGAAATCGCTCATGAAGTCCGCGAGGAACTGCTGGGTCGTCGGGTCGGTGACCTCGCCGTCCTCGGAGAAGAGACCCGGCGTGAACTGGATGTACGCCTCGGGGGCGTTCATCTGCGGGGAGTTGCAGAAGCTCAGCACCGAGCGGAGGCTCTGCTGGGCCACGGCGGTGCCGATCTTGCCCGGGGAGGCGCCGATGACGGCGGACGGCTTGTGGGTGAAGGAGTTGGTGCCCCAGGGGCGGCTGGCCCAGTCGATGGCGTTCTTGAGACCGCCCGGGATGGAACGGTTGTACTCCGGCGTCACGAAGAGGACCGCGTCGACGGACGCGATCGCCTCCTTGAGGGCCTTGCCCTCCGGCGGGTAGTCGGCGTCGAAGTCGTGGTTGTACAGCGGGAGGTCCTTGATGGGGATCTCGCGGAACTCCAGGCCGGGCGGAGCGACCCGGAGCAGGGCCCTGGAGAGGATCCGGTTGATCGACTTCTGCGACAGGCTGCCGACGAAGTATCCGACCTGGTACGTGGTCATGGTGCCGTTCCGCCTTCCGTGCGGGGTCCCCGGCAACGTAACCCGGGCACCGGGACCGGGCGACCGGAGGCCGGGACCCCGCCGGGACCGGCCGTCAGAGGCCGACGATCAGCTGGATGCAGACGATCTTCACCAGGATGGCGAGGGCGAAGAGGGTGGCGTACCCGGTGTTCACCCGGCTGTCGGAGACACGGCTGTTGGCGTACGCGGTGATGGCCGGGTTGCCTACGTAGCCGGCGAGCAGGCCCATCGTGCGGGGACGGCTCTGGCCGAGCAGTCGGCAGACCAGGACCATCAGGGCGTAGCTGAGGACCGCGCCGGCGGCGAGGACGGCGAGGAGCTTGAGGCCGAAGAGGGAGAAGGCGTCGCGGCGGAAGGCGTAGCCGGAGGTGAGTCCGACGCAGGCGAGGAAGACGAGCAGGCCGATCTGGCGCAGGGTCAGGTTGGCGCGGGTCGGCAGGACCCAGACGAGGGGGCCGGTGCGGCGGAGCCGGCCGAGGACCATCGCCATCACGAGGGGGCCGGCGGCGGTGCCGAGGGAGAGGACCGTGGAGCCGAGGGTGAGCTTGGGGATGCCGATGAGGAAGCCGGCGGCGAGGCCGAGGCCCATGCTCACGGCGCTGACCTCGCTGACCTTGGCCTCGGTGTCCCCCAGGTAGGCGGAGACCTCCGCGGTGCGCTCGCGGGGCATGGCGACGCGGATCCGGTCGTCCAGCTGGAGCAGCAGGTCGTCGTGGGCGAGGAGTTCCTGGTCGCCGCGGCGGACCCGGGTGGCGCGGGCGCCGAAGCGGTCGGCGAGGCCGAGCTCGGCGACGGTGCGGGCGGCGAGGTCGGGGTTGGTGAGCAGGATGCGGCGGTAGTCGACGACGTCGCGGTGGTGGAGCAGGTGCTCGGGCGCCTCGGTGCCGAGGGCGGCGACGCCGGCGGCGACCGCCTCGGGGCCGCCGACGAGGACGAGCGCGTCGCCGGGGGCGAGCGGGCCCGGGTCGCCGGTGACGATGTGGACGACGGAGCCGGCCGGGCGGTGCGCGCTGGCGAGGAGTTCGCCGGAGGCGACGCCGGGGACGTCGGCCCAGGCCGCCGGCCGGGTGATGTCGACCGTCCGGGAGACGAGCCGGTCGGGCAGGCCGGTGCCCGGGTCGCGGCGGCCGGGCCAGTTCCGCGCGGCCGCGACGGCGGCGACGAAGAGGATCGTGAGGACGACGGCGAGCGGGTAGCCGATCGCGTAGCCCGTGGCGGCCTGGGTGGGGTCGTCCGAGGCGGCCTGGGCGGCGGCGAGGCCGGGCGTGGTGGTGCCGATGCCGGCGTACCCGCCCGCGAGATAAGGGCCGTCGATGCCGAGCAGCCCGCTCCCGATCAGTCCGACGGCGAGCGCGGTGAGGACCAGCGCGACGACGGCGCCGAGCATCACGGCGAGCTGGGGCCGCAGTTCGCGGAAGAAGGCCGGCCCCGCCTCCAGGCCCACCGTGTAGACGTACAGCGCGAGGCCGAGGACCGAGAGCCCGGCGGGGACGGCCGGGCCGACGTCCGGGTCCAGGGCCCCGACCAGCAGTCCGACGAAGAGCACACCGGCCGCGCCGAGCTTCACGGGACCGAAGCGGACCATGCCGAAGAGCGATCCTGCCGCAATGACGATAAAAAGGGTGAACCACGGATAGTCAGCGAAAAATTGCCACATGTGCCTATGCAGTCATAGGCGAAGGCACTTTGCACGCTCATAGGGAAGGCGGCAAGCGTGACGCGACCGAGGATCCTCGTGGTGGGCGCCGGTTTCGCCGGAGTGGGCTGTGTGAAGCGGCTCGAACGGCGGCTCACGGAGCGGGAGGCGCGCATCACGCTGCTCTCGCCCTTCTCGTACCAGCTCTATCTGCCGCTGCTCCCCCAGGTGGCGGCGGGCGTCCTGACGCCGCAGTCGGTGGCGCTGTCGCTGCGGCGCAGCCAGAAGCACCGGACGCGGATCGTGCCGGGCGGCGCGGTGGGCGTGGACACGGTGGCGAAGGCCGTGGTGGTGCGGACGATCTCCGGCGAGTACGACGTGGAGCCGTACGACCATCTGGTGCTCGCCCCCGGCAGCGTCACCCGGACCTTCGACATCCCGGGGCTCGCCGACCACGCCCGGGGCATGAAGACGCTGGCCGAGGCGGTCTACGTCCGGGACCACGTCATCGCCCAGCTGGACCTGGCGGACGCGAGCGACGACGAGGCCGAGCGGGCCGCGCGGCTCCAGTTCGTCGTGGTCGGCGGCGGGTACGCGGGCACCGAGACGGCGGCCTGCCTCCAGCTGCTCACCCACAACGCGGTCAAACGCTATCCCCGTCTCGACCCGGCGCTCATCAAGTGGCACCTGGTGGACATCGCGCCCAGGCTGATGCCCGAGCTCGGCGACAAGCTCGGCGCGGCCGCCATGGACATCCTCACCAAGCGGGGCATCCAGGTCTCGCTGGGGGTGTCGGTGGCCTCGGTGGACGACGAGGCCGTCACCCTGACGGACGGGCGGGTGCTGCCCTGCCGGACGCTCATCTGGACGGCCGGCGTGGCCGCGAGCCCGCTGGTCGCGACGGTCGGCGCGGAGACCGTGCGCGGCCGGCTGGTGGCGTCGGCCGAGATGCGGGTGCCGGGGGTCGAGGGGGTGTGGGCGCTCGGCGACGCGGCGGCCGTCCCGGACCTCGCCAAGGGCGAGGAGGGCGCGATCTGTCCGCCGACGGCCCAGCACGCGATGCGGCAGGGCAAGGCGCTCGCCGACAACCTGGTGGCGACGCTGCGCGGCGAGCCGCTGCGCCCGTACACCCACAAGGACCTGGGTCTGGTGGTGGACCTGGGCGGGATGGACGGGGTGTCGAAGCCGCTGGGGGTGGAGCTGCACGGGCCCGCGGCGCAGGCCGTGGCGCGCGGCTACCACTGGGCGGCGCTGCGGACCAATGTGGCGAAGACCCGGGTGATGACGAACTGGCTGCTGAACGCGGTGGCCGGGGACGACTACGTGCGGACCGGGTTCCTGGCCTCGAAGGCGGGGACGCTGCGCGACTTCGAGTACACCGACGCCTATCTGACGCCGGACCAGATCCGGCTGCACACGGGGGCGTTCAGGGGAGCGGTCGGCTGATCCCGCTCCCCCGGGCCCCACGGCCGGCCCCCGGCTCCCCGCTCAGCGGGCGAGCACGGGGGCCGGTCCCATGACGACGACGGGTTCGGCGGCCGGGTCGAGGGCGACCAGCAGGGTGCGCAGGTCGTCGCGGTGGAGGGTGACGCACGCCTGGGTGGGGCCGCCGTGGTCGACGTGGATCCACACGCCGCCGCCCTTGCCGGCGCCGAGCGGACGCTCCTTGTCGAGCGGGGTGCGGCCGGGGACGCGGTTGTAGTCGATGGCGATGACGTGGTCGAAGGAGCCTTCGAGGGATTCGCCGAGGAAGCCGGTGCCGCTGATGGCGAACTCGGGGTCCTCGTCGTAGGGGATCCGGGCGCCGGGGTCGGGCAGGCGTCCGCCGGCGTCGCCGATGCGGTAGACGCCGATGGGGGTGCGCAGGTCGCCGGCGGAGTGGTCGGCGGTCCAGCCCTTGAGGGCGTTGTGCGCGGACCAGGGGCCGCCGGCCTCGTACCAGCGTCCGCCGGGGGCGCGCTGGTGGAGGACGACGGTGGCGGTGTTGCTGTTCTCGGTGTCGCCGGTGACGACGAGGGCCTGGGTGGTGCCGTCGGGGACGCGGGCCTGGGTGACGGGGCCGATGCCGGGGATGCGCGGGGGCGCAGCGGGGCGGGCGTCGGTGGCCTCGGCCTCCCCGGCCCGGGCGGCTCCGGCGGGGGGATTCGCCGCGGCGGGCGCGGACGTCGGGGGCGGGGCGTGCGGCTCGGGGTGCGCGCAGCCGGTGAGCAGCAGGGCGGCGCACAGGGTGCCGGCGCCGAGGAGCGCGGGGGCGCCCTTGCGGACGAAGGCGGGCATGGGAAGGCATCCTCCTGGCCGGGGGCAGTGGAGCGATCCGTACCCGTTCGGCGGGCGGCGCTGCGCGGGAGGGCGGCGGCCCACCCGTACGGCGGAGCGGGCGGCGGCGGAAAGCGGTTGACCGCCGGCCCGGGGCGCGGTTGGGTGCCGGGATGAGCGATCTTGAGGGGTACGGGGAGCTGCGGGTCGTCCCGGCGGCGGGCGAGCGCGAGCTGGCCGACTGGCGGACGGTGCACAACACGATCATCCCGACGGCGGTGCTGTCGGCGGACGAGGTGCGCGAGCGGGCCGGGCGGAACCGGCTGGAGGTGGCCTATCTCGACGGGGTGGCGGTGGGCTGTTCCACGGTGCGGCCGCCCGACGAGGAGACGCCGGCGGCGACGGTGATCGCGCGGATCCTGCCCGGGTACCGGCGGCGGGGCTTCGGGACGACGCTCTACGAGCAGGGTCTGGCGCACGCCCGGACGCTGAGCGGCGCGGGGGTCGAGACGGTGGTGCTGGCGTCGAACGAGGAGGGGCTGCGGTTCGCGCTCGCGCGGGGCTTCGCGGAGGTGGAGCGGTATGTGCTGCCGGGTGACACGATCCCGTTCGTGACCCTGCGGCTCGCCTGATCTCCTTCTCCGCACAGCAGATCTGACTGAACGTCAGATCGTGCTGCCGCGGGTCTGGGAACCTCGCTCCCCCGGCGCTACCCTCCGCGCATGATACGGACGGTGGTGTGGGGAACCGGAAATGTCGGGCGTGCGGCCATCCGGGCCGTGGACGCCCATCCCGGGCTCGAACTCGCGGCGGTGCTGGTCTCCGACCCGGCGAAGGTGGGCCGGGACGCGGGGCCGCTCGCGGGGCTCGGGCACGACCTCGGCGTGGCCGCGACGGACGACGTCGGCGCGGTCCTCGGCACACGCCCGGGGGCCGTGGTGTACGCGGCCTCCGGCGACGTGCGGCCGGACGGGGCCCTGGAGGACGTGGTGCGGGCGGTCGCGGCGGGCGCGGTGGTGGTGACGCCGTCGCTCTACCCGCTGTACGACCCGCGCAACGCGCCGCCGGAGTTCCGCGATCCGGTGCTCGCGGCGGTGGCCGAGGGCGGCGGGTCGCTCTTCGCCTCCGGGGTGGACCCGGGCTGGGGCAACGACGTGCTGCCGCTGCTGGTCAGCGGGCTGGGCACGACCGTGGACGCCGTCCGCTGCCAGGAGATCTTCGACTACTCGACGTACGAGCAGGAGTTCTCCGTGCGCGAGCTGATCGGGATGGGCAAGCCGCTCGACCACGAGCCGCCGATGCTCTTCCCCTCGGTCCCGACCATGGTGTGGGGCGGGCAGATCCGGCTGATGGCGCGGGCGCTCGGCGCCGAGGTGGAGGAGATCCGCGAGACGGTGGACCGGCGTCCGCTCGAGGCGACGGTGAAGACCCGGACCATGGGCGTCTTCGAGAAGGGCACGCAGGGCGCGGTCCGTTTCGAGGTGCAGGGGATCGTCGGCGGCGAGCCGCGGATCGTGATCGAGCACGTGACCCGGATCCATCCGTCCTGCGCGCCGGACTGGCCGGTGCCGCCGGACGGCGCCGGGGCGCACCGGGTGATCGTCGAGGGCCGGCCGCGCATCGAGGTGACGGTGGCGGCCACCGACGAGGACGAGAACCGGGCGGCCGGCGGGAACGCCACGGCGGTCGGCCGTCTGGTGGGGGCCATCGACTGGCTGGCCGCGGCGGAGCCGGGGCTGTACGACGCGCTGGACGTGCCGATACGCCCGGCGGTGGGGAAGCTGGGAAGGAGACCACGGTGATCATCGACATTCCCGAGGGGCAGGAGCCGATCGGGTACGTGTGGGGCGACATGGTCCCGGAGATCGGGACGGCGGCGGCGAACTTCTCGTTGTCGGTGTACGCGCACACGTCCCTGGGACTGCGCGAGTTCGAAGCGGCGCGGCTGCGGATCGCGCAGATCAACGGCTGCCACTTCTGTCTGGACTGGCGGACGGACCGGGACGGCGAGAAGGTCGAGGAGGGCTTCGACGCGGTGGTCGCGGCCTGGCGGACGACCGAGGTGTCCGACGCCTTCGACGCGCGGACCCGGCTCGCGGCGGAGTACGCGGAGCGGTACGCGCTCGACCACCACGGCCTGGACGAGGAGTTCTGGGCGCGGATGACCGCGCACTACAGCCAGGCGGAGATCGTGGAGCTGACGATGAGCCTGGGCTCGTGGCTGGCCTTCGGCCGGCTGAACCGGGTGCTGGGGCTCGACGAGGTGTGCGTGCTGCCGACGGGATGAGGCCCGCGGTCCGTACGTGGGGCCGGCCGGTTCTCGAACCGGCCGGCCCTCGTGCGTGCGGGGCACGCTCAGAAGTCCTCGGCGATGATGCGCTCGATGTTGCGCTCGGCGAGGGCCGTGATGGTGACGAAGGGGTTGACGCTGGTGTTGCCGGGGATCAGGGCGCCGTCGATGACGTAGAGGCCCTGGTAGCCGTGGAGGCGGCCGTGGTTGTCGGTGGCCCGGTCGAGGACGGCGCCGCCGAGGGGGTGGTAGGTGAGGTGGTCGCCCCAGATCTTGTAGGCGCCGAAGAGGTCGGTGCGGTAGATCGTCCCCTCCTTGGCGTTGATCTTGTCGAAGATGGACTTCGCCATGTCGATGGAGGACTGCTTCCAGGCCCGGTCCCAGCTGAGGTCCACCTTGCCGGTGGCCGGGTTCCAGGTGAACTCGGCGCGGTGCGGGGTGCGGGTGATGGAGAGGTAGAAGGAGGCGTAGGTCTCGATGCCGGTGGGCAGCGGGGCGACCTCCGCGAAGGCTCCGCCGGCGTTCCAGTTGTCGATGCCCGCGGTGGGCATGGCGGACTGGAGCTTTCCGGTGGGGTCCCACATGTGGTTGGCCCGGCCGCACATGACGTTGCCGTTGTCCCCCCAGCCCTTGCCGATGTGCTCGTTGAGGCCGGGCAGGGCTCCGGTGGCCTTGAGCCGGGTGAGGAGCTTGCTGGTGCCGACGCTGCCCGCGGCGAAGAAGACGCGGTCGGCGCGGACGGTCTTGGTGGCGAGGGTGGCGCCGGTGGTGTCGATCTGGTCGATGGCGACCGTGTAGCCGCCGGCGGCGGCCGGGGTGACCGAGGTGACGCGGTGGAGGGCGGAGACGGTGACCCGGCCGGTGGCGGCGGCCTGGGCGAGGTAGGTCTTCTGGAGGCTCTTCTTGCCGTGGTTGTTGCCGTAGATGACCTCGCCGTCCAGGGCGGACTTCGGTACGGCTCCGGCGGCCTCCTGCTTCATGTAGTCCCAGTCGTAGACGTTGGGCACGAAGACGAAGGGGAAGCCGGAGCGCTGGGCGTGCTTGCGGCCCACGCGCGCGTACTGGTAGGCGGGCGTGCTCTCCCACCAGCTCTCGTCGACCGAGGTGACGCCGAGGCCCGCGTTGGCGCGCGGGTAGTAGGTGGCGTACATCTCGGCCGGGTCGACGGTCGGGAGGATCGCCGGGAAGCGCTCGCGGAGCGGGGTGACGGCCATGCCGCCGTTCACGAGCGAGCCGCCACCGATGCCGCGGCCCTGGTAGACGGTGATGCCGGCGAAGTCCTCGGCGTCGAGGATGCCGGTGTGCCGGGGCACGTCCTTGTCGAGGGGGAAGCCGAGGAACTGGCTCAGCGGCTGCTTGGTGCGGGTGCGCAGCCAGAAGGAGCGGTAGTCGGGCTTGGTGGTGTTGGCGAAGACCTTGCCGTCGGGGCCGGTGGCGTCCCAGGCCATGCCCATCTCGATCATGTGGACGTCGACGCCGGCGCGGGCGAGGCGGAGGGCGGCGACGGAGCCGCCGTACCCGGTGCCGACGACGAGGGCGCGGACGTGGGACCCGTCGGGGATGGGACAGACGTTCAGGCCGGGCACCTCGGCGCGGGCCGGGGTGGCGAGGCCGCCGGCGAGGGCGGCGGCGCCGAGAACGGAACCTGTTCCGGTCAGGAAGCGTCGGCGACTGACTCCGTGAATTCCCTGGGCGGACAGGGAGAGTTCACTCATGTGATCTTCCTCACTCGCGAGTGAATGGGAACACGTTCTACGACCGTCCGCCGAGGAAGTCACGAGAAACCGACGGGTAACTTCAGGCCGAATACGCCCTCTTGATCGCCCCGGCGACGTACGCCGCGTGAGCCCGCGCCGCGGGCAGCTCCTCCGCCCAGGAGCCGTACTCCCCCGCCAGATACTGGGCTCGGGCGGCCACCAGCACCGGCCGGTGCTCCGCCGGCAGCTCCGGCAGCAGCGCCGCGGCGGCCTCGTCCTTCGACCGGATCCGGCCGTCGCGCAGGGTGGTGAGGATCCGGGCCAGGGTGAGCAGGACGTTGCGGGTGTCGCCGTCGAGATCGGCGAGGAGGCCGGGCACGCCCGCGACGATCGCGGCCCGCAGGTCGGCCTCCGGGACCGGGTCGAAGAGCCCCGACGGGAGCGGGCCCCGCAGCGAGACGTCCCCGGCACGTGCCATGGCGATGAGCGGGGCCAGGTCGGGACAGGGCGCGGGCGCGGGGGTGAGCCCGGCCTCGAAGTCGTCGCGCAGCCATTCGCCGTAGAGGTACTCGCAGACCGGCGGGTACCGCCAGGGGCGGACGTCGGCGTGGACCACCAGGCTCAGCTCGACGGGCCGCGCGGGACCGTCGTACGCCCGCGCGCCGGAGACGGCGAGGAGGGCGTCGGTGAGGGCGCGGCGCTCGGCCTCGGTGGTGCGCCGCTCCAGGACGACGAGGACGTCGACGTCGCTGGTCGGCCGCAGCCCGCCGAGGACGGCGGAGCCGTGCGCGCAGGCGGCCAGGACGGCCCGTTCGCCCAGGACGTCGCGGACGAGGCGGACGACGTGGTGGGCCTGCTCGGTGGCGTCGGGGGTGCCGGTGGGGTCGGCGTCGGACACGGGGGCTCCTGGGTCGGCGGCGGACGCGGGGTCCGTCACCGTACCGGGGCCGGGGCGCGGCCCCGGCGTGGCCGGGGCGGCGGGTTGTTTCCGGCTCGCGGGCGGAGGAGGGGAAGTCGACGCCCGCGAGCCGGTGATCCAGGGGAGGCCGTCAGGCGCGGGCCGGGACCGGCGCGGCCTCGCGGGAGGTGCCGGTGGCGAGCGCGGGCTCGGTGCGGACCGGGCCTTCGAGGAGGCGGCGCAGGAGGGCGGTGCGGCGGGCCGGGTCGTCGCCGTCGGTCTCGGCGAGCAGGGCGGCGAGGACGGCGATGCGGGCCTGGCCGGCCCGGAGGGTGCCGGTGAGCAGGCCGCCCGCGGCGACCAGGTCGACGGCGCCGCCGCCGGTGTAGATCTCGGCGAGCGGGCCGGCCGGGACGCGGGTGGTGACGGCGACGAGGACGCCCCGGGCGGTGGCGTCGGCGACGGCCTCGGCGATCTCCGGGGTGGCGTTGCCGGCGCCGGTGGCGACGAGCACGATGCCGCGGGCCCCGGCGGCGAGGGCGGCGTCGAAGTGCAGCCGGTCGCCGTCGGTGTGGTGGAGGACGATGTCCACGCGGGGCAGTCCGCCGCGGCCCGTGGCGTCCGGGTCGGCGGTGCGGGCGGCGTCCGGCAGCGGGAGGACGGCCGGCCGGTCGGGCAGGCGCTCGACGTCGACGCGGGAGAAGCCCACCCGGCCCAGCCGGTCGGCCGAGGGGTCGGAGAAGGCGTCGGCGGCCAGGGTCTGGGTCTTCACCGTGCCGCGGGCGGCGTGGACGCGGCCGTCGAAGACGACGAGGACGCCGAGGTCGCGGACGGTGGCGGCGACCTGGAGGGCGTCGTACAGGTTGCCGGGGCCGTCGCCGTCGCCGGTGCCGAAGGGCCGCTGGGCGCCGGTGAGGACGACCGGGCGGGGGTCGGCGTGGTGGAGGTCCAGGAGGAAGGCTGTCTCCTCCAGGGTGTCGGTGCCGTGGGTGACGACGATGCCGTCGACGCCGGGGTCCGTCAGGGTCTCGTGGACCGTGCGGAGCAGCGCGAGCTGGTGGGCCGCGGTGAGGAGCGAGCTGTTGACGTTGAACAGGTCGCGGACCTCGACGCTCACGCCCTCGGGGAGCGGGGCGGTGGCGAGGACGTCGTCGCCGGAGGCGTCGGCCGCGTAGCCGGTGCCCTGCCAGCGGCTGGCGATCGTGCCGCCGGTGCTGATGACGACGATCCGCCGCGGGGTCCCGTCGTTCGTCCGCTGCATGTCCGCCGCCTCTCCGTGCTCTGGCTTCCGTCTCCGGCTTCCGTGGTCGCGTCGGCAACCGTAGACCAAAGGAGTGAGCAGACGATTGCCAATGCCCGCGCAGAAATGTTTCAGCGTGGCAGATAATTGCGCCATGGACCGAATCGATCTCCACATCTTGCGCGAGCTCCAGCAGGACGGCCGGCTGAGCAACCAGGAGCTGGCCCAGCGGGTCGGCCTGAGCCCCTCCCCCTGCCTGCGCCGGGTGCGCCAGCTGGAACAGGACGGGGTGATCCGGGGCTACCGGGCGGTGATCGACCCGGAGGCGGTGGGGCGGGGCTTCGAGGTGCTGGTCTCGGTCGAGGTGAAGCGGGACCGGGAGACGGTGGAGGCGTTCGAGGAGGCGCTCCAGTCGATCCCGGACGTGATCGAGGCGTACCGGCTCTTCGGCAGCCCGGGCTGCCTGCTGCGGATCGCGGTCGCGGACCTGTCGGCGTACGAGCGGCTGTGGATCGAGCAGCTGACGGCGCTGGCCGGGGTCACCGAGGTGAACTCGCAGATCATCATGAAGCGGATCAAGGAGCCGAAGGGGATGCCGGTGGACCTCCGGGGCACCTGAGGCGGAAGTGGCGCGACCCGCCCGCCGGCGGCCGCCATGTATGCGAGAACGTCACCGAATGGCTCTTTGTCCGTAACACGACAAGCCCCTCCCACGTGCCAATCTCCCGGATGACACGCAGTCAACACGCGTAGAGCGCCGCACCCCGGAGCCGGGGGACGGCGCCCGCCCGCGTGCCGTCCCCGGGAAAGGGCCCCCCATGTCGGTTGCTCGGATACGCAGTTGGAAGGTCTGGGCGGCGGTCTCCGCCGCCGTCGTCGGACTCACGCTCCCCGCGGTCACGGCGACCCCCGCCGCCGCCACCACGCCCGCGTACGACACCACGTACTACAAGAACGCGGTCGGCAAGACCGGCACGAGCCTCAAGTCGGCGCTGCACACCATCATCAGCGACCAGGACAAGATCTCGTACGACGCGGTCTGGAACGCCCTCAAGACGCTCGACCAGGACCCGAACAACTCCGCCAACGTCGTGCTCCTGTACAGCGGCGTCTCGCGCAGCAAGAGCCTCAACGGCGGCTCCGTCGGCAACTGGAACCGCGAGCACACCTGGGCCCAGTCGCACGGCTCCTTCGGCACCTCGGCCGGCCCCGGCACCGACCTGCACCACCTGCGCGCCTGCGACGTCCAGGTGAACAGCACCCGCGGCAACAAGGACTTCGACAACGGCGGCAGCGCGGTGAGCGGCGCCCCCGGCAGCTACACCGACTCCAACTCCTTCGAGCCGCGCGACGCCGACAAGGGCGACGTGGCCCGCATGATCCTCTACATGGCCGTGCGGTACGAGGGCGGCGACGGCTGGCCGAACCTGGAGCCCAACGACTCCACCACCAACGGCAGCGTGCCCTACCACGGCCGGCTCTCCGTCCTGAAGCAGTGGAACGAGCAGGACCCGCCGAGCGCCTTCGAGGAGCGCCGCAACGACCTCGTGTACGCGAACTACCAGGGCAACCGGAACCCCTTCATCGACCACCCCGAGTGGGTCGAGGCGATCTGGTAGTCCGTCAGGACCGCACGGCCGGCTCCCCGTCGGACGGGGAGCCGGCCCCCGGTTTGGATTGTCGGAGGATCATCACTACGATCCGCCGATGATCACGAGAAAACGGCTGGCGACCGGGGCCTGTGCGCTGCTCGTCGCCCTGACCGCCGCGCTGCTGCCGACGAGCGCGGCCGCCGACGAGCCGGCGGCGAAGGAATCCCCCAAGGTCGAGCTGGTCCTCGACGTCAGCGGCTCCATGCGGGCCAAGGACATCGACGGCAAGTCCCGGATGAGCGCCGCCAAGCAGGCGTTCAACGAGGTCCTGGACGCGGTGCCGGAGGAGGTCCGCCTCGGCATCCGCACCCTCGGCGCCGACTACCCGGGCAACGACCGCAAGCGCGGCTGCAAGGACACCCGGGCGCTGTACCCGGTCGGCCCGCTCGACCGCACCGAGGCCAAGACCGCCGTCGCCACCCTCGCTCCCACGGGATGGACGCCGATCGGCCCGGCACTGCTGGGCGCGGCCGACGACCTCGGCAAGGACGGCGCGACCAAGCGGATCGTCCTCATCACCGACGGCGAGGACACCTGCGACGTCGACCCCTGCCAGATCGCCCGGAAGATCGCCGCCGAGGGCATCCACCTCGTGATCGACACCCTGGGCCTCGTGCCGAACGCCAAGACCAGGCAGCAGCTCACCTGCATCGCCGAGGCCACCGGCGGCACGTACACCTCCGTGCACCGCACCGACGAACTCTCCCGCCGCGTCCGCCAGCTGGTGGACCGCGCCGCCGACCCGGTGGTGACCCCCGTGGCCACCGAGGGCTCCCGGCGGTGCGCGGACGCCCCGCGGCTCGAGCCCGGCCTCTACACCGACCGGCAGTCCTTCGGCCAGCACCGCTGGTACAAGGTCGACCTGCTGCCCGGCCAGGAACTGCGCGCCTCCGTCAGCGTCTCGGCCGACCGGGCCGTCAACGACGACTACGGGGTGCTGCTGCGGGCCGTCACGAAGTCCGGCCGGGAGATCGTGCGCGGCTCGGAGGCCGGCGACGGCCGGACCGACGTCATATCGACCGGTCTGCGCTACCCGAAGCCCGAACGGGACGACGCGGACGACGCCGACGGCAAGCCGGCCGCCGAGACCGTCTGCCTCCAGGTCAGCAACTCCTTCTCCGCTCCCCCGTCGGTGAAGACCACGCCCGGCATGCCGATCGAGCTGACCGTGGACGTCGTGGACGGCCCGGCGAGCGCCTCGGACGTGGCCTCCTTCGGGCTCGGCCGCGGCTGGTGGCTGCTCGGCGCGCTGGCGCTCGCCGGCTTCCTGGCCGGCCTGATCTGGGGCTGGCTGTCCCGCTGGCGCTTCGCCGTCTGGAGGACCCACTGATGCGTACCGTACGGATGCTCGCGGCGGCCGCGCTGGCCGGCGCCGCCCTGCTGGGACCCGCCGCGCCGGGCGCCCTCGCCGACACTCCCGCCCCGTCGGCCTCCGCCGGCTCGGAGGCGGGCCCCACGGAGGCCGGCACCACCTTCCGCACCGCCGCCGCCTTCCGGCCCGGCCAGGAGGCCACCGCGCAGGCCTCGACGGGCGACTACCTGTACTGGGTGTTCCCGGCGGACACCGGTGAGCGGCCCACCGTCGAGGCGACGGTGACGCTGCCGGAGAGCGCCCTGCGGCACGGCTCCGCCACCTGGCGGGTGGACGTGTACGACGGGCTGCGGCGCCGTCAGCCGTGCATGTACGGGACCCAGTCCCGTACCGCGGCGAAGGAGGCCGCGTCGCTGGAGCTCGCCTGCGTGCTGCGGCCGGTGCGGGCCTCGGCCGACGCCTGGGCGAACGACCCGCTGCCGGGCAGCTACTACGTCCGGCTGACCGTGACCGGGCTGCCGGAGGAGGACCTGGGGCAGCCGTTCTCGGCCCGCGTCGGGGTCGACATCTCCGACCGGGGCGGCGCGTACGCCACCGACGGGGCGCTCGCCGCGCCGCTGGTGCCGGGCGCGACCACGGCCGAAAGGGCCGAGGCCGAGGAGGAGCAGGGCCGCCGGACGGCGGTGGAGACCGCCGCCCCGGAGGACGGCTGGTCCTCCGGCTGGTGGTCCGACCGCTGGATCTGGACCGCGGCCGGCGGCGTCCTCGCCGCGCTCGCCGGCATCGGCGGCTACGCCCTGACCAGGGGCGCGGGCCGTCCGCCGCGGGTTCCGCCCGCCGTCTGACCCACCCGTCCGAAGGCCCCCGCCGCGCCCGCGGCGGGGGCCTTCGCGCGTTCCCTGGACGGCACGCGCTTCACCGTTCGCCGTCAGGGCATGCGGCGGGCCCCCTCCAGGACCGCCTGCCGGATCCGGTGGTAGGTGCCGCAGCGGCAGATGTTGCGCAGCGCGTCGAGATCGGCCTCGGTGACCTCGCGGCCCGCCTCGCGGGCCCGGCGGACCGCGTCGACGGCCGCCATGATCTGCCCGGGCTGGCAGAAGCCGCACTGGGCGACGTCCAGGTCCAGCCACGCCTCCTGCATCGGGTGCAGCTCGGCGCCGGCGGTCCCGGGAAGACCCTCGATGGTGGTGACCTCGTCCTCCGGGGCGAGCTCGCCGACCGGGACCGCGCAGGGCGTGAACGCCTTGCCGTTGAGATGGCTCGTACAGGCCCGGCAGACGCCGACCCCGCAGCCGTACTTGGGTCCGGTGACGCCGAGGACGTCCCTGAGGACCCACAGGAGCCGGACGTCGGACTCGACCTCGGCGGTGACGGCCTTGCCGTTGAGGATGAAGGTGTGCTGAGGCACGGGAGACTCCGGGGGGAACTAGAGGACGCGGTCGCGGCCGTCGGTCGGGGAGGCCGGGACCGGCGGGACGGCCGGCGCGGGCGTGAAGGTGAGCGGGGCGGTGTGGTTGACCGGGAAGACGGTCGGCATCGTGCCGGTGGCCCGGCCGTAGGCGCCCGCGACGGCCGCCATCGCCGCCGCCACGGCCAGCTCGCCCGCGCCGCCGGGCTTGTCGCCGGTCGGCGGCATGACGACGATCTCCAGCTCGGGCGGGGTGTTCCACTGCCGGGTGTAGTAGTAGTTGTCCCAGCTGGACTCCAGGAAGGCGCCGTCCTTCAGGTGCAGCCCGGAGGTGAGGGCCAGCGCGATGCCGTCCGAGATGCCGCCCATCATCTGCGCCTCCAGACCGCGCGGATTGACGGCGAGGCCGACGTCGACGGCGCAGACCACCTTGGTGACGCGGGGCCCGGTGTACGCGTTCGGGACCGTGCGTCCGGTGGTCGCGGGCCGGCAGTCGATCTCGGCGAGCACGGCCACGTACGAGTGGTACTCGGGATGCACGGCGATGCCCTGCGCGGTGCCCGGCGCCATCGGCCGGCCCCACCGCCCGAGCTGGGCGACCTTGTCGAGGACCGCGCGGGCCCGCGACTCCTTCATCAGGCGGCGGCGCAGCTCGTAGGCGTCCTCGCCCAGACGGCGGGCCAGCTCGTCGATCACGAGCTCCTGGGCGGTGCGCACGTTGGGCGAGTAGATGTTCCGCATCGAGCCCGTGTTGTAGCCCTTGTCGGTCTCGGAGAGGAGCTGGGTGGTGACGCCGAGGTGGTAAGGGCTGATCTGGGTGAGCTGGAACATCGTCTGGGAGAAGGCCGCGTCGGCGACCGGCAGCCGGGCCGCCTCCGCCGTCAGCACCTCCCCGATGCCGTGCCCGAAGTCGGTCGCCACCGAGGTGTGCCGCTGCTCGTACGTCAGGACCTCGCCGAGCGAGTAGGTGGCGCGGACCCGCGAGGTCGACATGGGGTGGGTACGCCCCTGCCGGAAGTCGTCGGTGCGGTGCCACATCAGCTTCACCGGCTTGCCGAGCTTCTTCGAGATCTCCGCGGCCTCGTGGGCGGCGTCGTGGAAGAGCTTGCGGCCGAAGGAGCCGCCGCCCTCGGTGACGTGCACCTTCACCGCGGAGACCGGCAGCCCCAGACGGAGCGCGAGCTGCTCCTGCGCGACGATCGGGGCCTTCAGCGATCCCCAGATCTCGGCGGAGTCTGGGCGGACGTCCGCGATGGCGCAGTTGGTCTCCAGGGCGCTGTTGCTCGCGAAGTGGAAGGTGAAGCGGGCGTCGACGGCCTTGGTGAGCAGCGGGAGCGGCGGGACGACGAGCGGGAGTTCGGCCCGGCGCAGCTCGGCGAGGACGGTGGCGTCGGTGGCGTCCTCGGCGGTGCCGGGGCCCCAGTCGACGTCGAGGGCGCGGACGGCGTCGACGCACTGGCCGAAGGTGCGGGCGCGGACGGCGACGCCCGAGGAGACGGTGACGACGTCGGTGACGCCCGGCATGGCCCGTACGGCGCCGAGGTTGGCGACGGAGCGGACGGTGCCGTTGATGGTGGGCGGGCGGCAGACCATCGTCGGCAGGGCGCCGTCCACCTGGAGGTCCATGGCGAACTTCTTGCGGCCGGTGACGGCGTCGAGCGCGTCGAGGCGGCGGCGGGCCGTCCCGATGACCCGGAAGTCCTCGCGGTCCTTGAGGGTGACGGCGACGGCGGTGTCCGCCACGGCGGCGGCCCGGGCGGCGAGTTCGCCGTAGCCGAGGACGGCCCCGGCCGGGGAGAGGACCGTGCCGGCCTTGGTGGTGAGGGTGGAGACGGCCTCGCCGAGGACGAGGGAGGCGGCGTGCAGCAGCCGGCCGCGGGCGACGGCGGCGGCCACCCGGATCGGGGTGTAGGTGGAGACGGTGGTGTTGGAACCTCCGGTGAGCTGGTTGAAGAGCAGCTCCGGGCGGGCGTCGGCGAGGGTGACCTTCACCTTCTCCAGGGGCAGGTCCAGCTCCTCCGCGATGAGCATGGCGGAGGAGGTGGTGACGCCCTGGCCGACCTCGGCGCGCGGCAGCGCGAAGTGGGCCGTGCCGTCGGGGTCGAGCCGGATGGTGATGAGGTGGCTGGTCGGCAGGGCGGCCGTGGTCAGCAGGTCGTTGAGGTCGAGGAGTTCGGCCGGGCCGGGCAGCGACGGGACGACGGCCTCGGCGGTCGTGGGGGCGATCGCCCCGGCGCCGGCCTGGGCCGCGACGGTGAGGGTGGGAGCCGCCAGTACGTAGCCGAGGAAGCGCCGGCGGCCGGGGCCGGGCGCGTCGGCGGGCGGGGGGCTCTGTTCGTTCTCGCGCGCGGGGTGCCGCCTGGCCATGAGGGGGGTGCCTTTCGACGCTGCCGTACCGGCCCGAGGGGTCCGGTCCTTCTCGGGTGCGGGGGCGATCATCGCGCATCGCGGGGCGTGGCGGGGCCGCTTCGGTGAGGAAAACGCGAAAGATCCGTGCTGGTCAGAGGCGCTTTCGGTCAGGTCTGCCGGTTTTCGGCCGGTGGGCGGGCCGGCTGGGCCGGTGCCATTGGGTGCCTGGGATGACCGCCACCCAACCGGGCGCCCCGGCGGAACGATCCGCCCGCACCGACGCCACCCGCCGCTCGTACGGCACCGTCGCCGCCGCCTACCGGCGGCTGCCGGCCGATCAGCCGGCGACCGCGTCCCTGGACCGGGGGGTCCTCGCGGCGTTCGCGGAGCGGGTGGCGGCCGGCGCGCGGGCGGACGGCCACGAGGTGGACCTCGACGTCTACCGGTGGGCCCCGGACCTGGTCGCCCGCCTCCTGGGCGACGCGGGGCTGGTGGAGTCCGCGCGGCTGGTCCGCGAACCCGGCCCCTCGGACGCCTCGCCCCAGGGGTTCGCCCTGGCCCGCAAGCCGCGCACGGCCTGAACCCGGCGAGCGTCCATCCGCCCCCGGCAGGACCGCAGCTGGTCCCGGGAGACCCGGGCCCGCTGCCCGCCGCCGGCGATGAGCGCGTTGACGGAGACCATCGGATCGCCCCCGACCGAGCGGGCGAGCAGAGCGCCCACCACGACCGGCCCGAGCGCCACCACGAGGGCGGTGCCGGTCGCCGAGACGTGGCGGAGAGGCCGGGTGCGGCGTGCAGGACGGAAGGTCATACCCCCATTCCACCCGGTCGGGGCGCGTGGCGGATCCGCCGGCGTACTCAGGCGGGACGGGGTGGGTACTCAGCCTGAGGCCGGCGACCGCGGCGTGGTGGGGCCGGGCCGCCGTCCGCGACCGGGCCCGGGACCGGAGGCCGCGCGGGCCGGCTCCTCAGGCGGTGCGGCGGCGGGAGCGGGCGAGGGCGCGGGCGCCCAGGACCGTCGCGGCGAGGCCGACGAGCAGGGCCACGTAGGCGCCGCCCAGGCCGTTGCCGGTGCCGAGGCCGCCCTCGGCGGTGACCGCGACGAGACCGCCGAGGACGAGGGCGACCGCCCCGGCCGCGAGGGCGAGCAGCGGGCCGCGCGGTCCGGTCGCGATGCCGAGGCGGCCGGCGGGACGGGCCAGGGCCCGCCACGCCACGACCAGGCCGAGGAGTCCGAGCACCGCGCCGGCGGACGAGCCGAGCCGGCCGGCGCCGACGGTGGTGACGGAGGCGGCCAGGGACGCGCCCGGGGCGGCGGCCGCGGCGGGGGCGGCGAGGGCGAGGCCCCCGAGCAGGGCTGCCGTGGCGGTGGCGAGCAGGCGGCGGACGGACATGGGCGGACTCCTTCTCGTGCGGTGGACCGGTGTCTCCGCGCCGTGCGGCGGGCCGGTGCTCCGAGCATGTCCGCCGCCCCCGCCCGCGGTCGTCCGCCGGGCGCGGACACCTCGTCTGCCGCCGTGGTGGTACGGGCCGGCCGACTACTGCGGCCGTGGTAGTCCGGGGCTCGTCCCCGGGGCCGACTCCCGTGGCCCGCGGGCCGGTTAGGGTGCGCTCATGACGGAAGCGGGGGCGGGTGTCCGGCAGCGGTACGGGGACGGGGCCATCGCCCTGGGCGTGACGGCGGCGCTGTTGGTCACGGCGGTGTCCGGGCTCCGGCCCGGCGCGGGCCAGGCCGTCCTCGGATACGGGCTGCTCGCCGCGGGCGGGCTGGCCCTCGCCGCACGGCGCCGGGCGCCCCGGGCGGTGCTCGCGGTGACGGGGGCGTGCGCGATCGGCTACCAGGCGGCGGGATTCGACGTGCCGGTGGTGGCCTATCTGTTCGCCGTGTACGCGGCCGTCCGGGCGGGGCACCGCACCGTCACGGCGGTGGGGAGCGTGCTCATGCTGGCGGCGCTGCCGGTGGCGGCCCTGCTCTCGGGGCCGTACGGCGTGGGCGAGGCGTTCGCGCGGGCGCGGGGCGCGCTGGAGATCGCCTGGCTGGTCGCCGCGGCGGCCGCGGGCGAGGCGCTGCGGCAGGCCGAGCGGCGGGCGGACGAGGCCGAGCGGACCCGCGAGGAGGCGGCCCGCCGTCGGGCCGACGAGGAACGGCTGCGGATCGCCCGGGAGTTGCACGACTCGCTCACTCACCAGATCTCGGTGGTCAAGGTGCAGGCCGAGGTCGCCGTCCATGTGGCCCGCAGGCGGGGCGAGGAGGTGCCGGCCGCGCTGCTCGCCATCCAGGAGGCGGGACGCGAGGCGAGCCGGGAGCTGCGGGCGACCCTGGAGGCGCTGCGCGACGACGACACGGCTCCGCCGCGCGGTCTCGCCGACGTACCGGAACTGGTGGAGAGCGTGCGGGTGTTGGGCGTGGACGCCACGCTGACGGTGGAGGGACGCGTCGCGGACGTGCCGGCGGCGGTGGACCGTACGGTGTACCGGGTCGTCCAGGAGTCACTGACGAACGTCGCCCGGCACTCCGGGGCGGGCGCGGCCACCGTCCGGATCGACTGGTGCCCCGGTTCGCTGGCGGTGCGGGTGGACGACGACGGGCGGGCCGCGCCGGACGCGGCGCCGGTACCCGGTCTCGGCCTGCTCGGCATGGGCGAGCGCGTCACCGCCCTCGGCGGGCGGCTCCGTGCCGGTCCGCGCGACGGCGGCGGCTTCTCCGTCCGTGCCGAACTGCCCGTGGAGCGCACCCCGTGATCCGTGTCCTGCTCGTCGACGACCAGCCGCTCCTCCGCAGCGGGTTCCGCGCCCTGCTCGACCTGGAGGACGACATCGAGGTGGTGGCCGAGGCGTCCGACGGGCAGGAGGCCCTGGCGCTCGCCCGGACGCACCGGCCGGACGTGGCGCTGGTCGACGTCCGCATGCCCGTCGTCGACGGCATCGAGACCACCCGGCGGATCGCGGCCGATCCGGCCCTCGCCGGGGTGCACGTCGTCATCCTGACCAACTACGGGCTGGACGAGTACGTGCTCGACGCGCTGCGTGCCGGCGCCGCCGGGTTCCTCGTCAAGGACGTGCTGCCGGAGGACTTCCTGCACGCCGTGCGGGTGGCCGCGCGCGGGGACGCCCTCCTCGCGCCCTCGATCACGCGCAGGCTCGTCCACCGGTATCTGGCGCAGCCGCCGCCCGCCGTCGCGGGTCCGGGCCTGGCGGAGCTGACCGTCCGGGAGCGCGAGGCGGTGGTCCTGGTGGCGCGCGGGCTGTCCAACGACGAGATCGCCGGCCGCATGGTGATCAGCCCGCTGACCGCGAAGACGCACGTCAACCGGGCGATGACCAAGCTGGGCGTGCGCGACCGGGCCCAACTCGTCGTGCTCGCCTACGAGTCCGGACTCGTCACTCCGAACGGCGGCTGACCGTCCGGTGTTTCAGGGGGCGGGATGTTCCGTCGCGGGGACGACGGCGACGGTCGCCCCGCCGTCCTCGAAGAGGTCGGCCAGTTCGGCGGGGCCGACGGATCCGCCGACGTGGTCGAGGAGGAGGACGGGCCGGCGCTCGTCGTCCTCGGCGGCGGGCACGAAGGACGTGACCTTCTCGCGGTGGAGGAGGACCACGCGCCCGGGGTCGAGGGGATCGCGCGGCAGGGCGTCGAGGTGGTCGCTCAGGCCGTCGGTCCGGTCGGCCACGTCGGCCGCCACCACGTCCCGGGGAGCGAGCAGGGTGACGGCGAGCCGGTCGCCGGTCCGCCGGTAGCGGGCCGTCAGGTCGTCGGGGAGGAGGTGGAAGACGCCTTCCCGCCCTTCGTGGCCCCGGTTCAGGAGCGCGCAGACCATGCGTTCGGCCGGGTCGGCGGAGAGGTGGTCGACGGCGAGGAGCACCTCGGGGGTGTCGGGGTCGATCGGCGGGAACGGGCAGATCCACAGGCGGTCGGAGGCGTCCATGGGCCGTATTCGAGCACACTCTTCCCGGGCCGGGGGTGGGCGGTGTCCACTGGGCGTCCGGAGGGACGGCGGAAGGGGCGGGGTCATGGCGGTGTCGGTGCTCGTGGTGCAGCACGAGGACGGGGCGGGACCCGGGCTGGTCGGGGAGCGGCTGGCGGCGGACGGGCTGCCGCTGGACGTGCGGCATCCGTGGCGGGGCGGGGATCTGCCCTCCGCCCTGGCGGGGTACGGCGGTCTCGTGGTGCTGGGCGGGTCGGTCGGCTGCCGGGACGACGGGGCGGCGCCCTGGCTGGGGCGGGTGCGGGAGCTGGTGCGCGAGGCGGTCCGCCGGGAGGTTCCGCTGCTCGGGATATGTCTGGGCGGTCAGCTCGTCGCGGACGCGCTCGGCGGGGCGGTCGCGCCGAGGGCGCGGGGGCCGGAGGTGGGCTCCGTACCCCTGCGGCGGCTGCCGGGCGTGACGGGGGATCCGGTGTTCGGGCCGGTGCCGGAGGGGGCGCCGGCGGCGCAGTGGCACTTCGACGACATCGTCGGACTGCCCCCGGGCGCCGTGCCGCTGCTGGGCGGGGACGACTGCCGGTACCAGGCGTTCCGGGCCGGTCCTGTGGCGTGGGGCGTGCAGTTCCATCCGGAGGTGGATGGCGACGCGGTCGCGGTGTGGGCGCGGGCCGACGCGGAGGCGGTGCGGGACGCGGGCGGCGATCCGGTCGCGGCGGTGGCCTCCGTGCGGCGGGACGACGTCCTGCTGCGGTCGGTCTGGGGCGCGGCGGCCGGGGCGTGGGGCCGCGTGGTGCGGGAGCGTTCGGCGGCGGACGCGGCGCGCTGACGCCCGGCCGGTCGGGTGGGGTCCGGGTGTCCGTGCGCCGTACCGTACGGGGCACACGTACGAGCCCAGCCGAGGAGCACGCCCCCATGGCCGATTACCGCGTCGAGACCGTCCGTACCGGATACCGGCGGTGGACCGCCCGCAACGACCGGGGTGCGGAGGTGCTGATGGCCGCGGCGGACGACGACGGCGCGCAGCCGTCGTTCACGCCGGTGGAGCTGCTGCTCGCGGCGATGGGCGGCTGCGGCGGCCTGGTGATCGACCGGACCGCGCGGGCGGTGGACCACGACGATCTGCGGATCGTCGTGGAGTCGGTGTCGACGCCGGAGGACGACGGCCGGATCGGCCGGATCCGGGTGAGTTACGAGTTCGACCTGCCGGACTCCAACCCGAAGGCGGAGGAGGTGTTCGCGCGCGGGGTGCGGCTCACCCACGAGAAGTTCTGCACGGTGAGCCGCACGGTCGAGCACGGCGCGCGGGTCGAGGCGGTCCTGCCGGACGGGACGATCGGCTTCGAGGGCTGAGCCGCCCCGGCCGGCCGGGAGGGCGGTGTCCTGCGGCCCGGCCCGGGTCGCCGCCGCGACGGGGAGGGTCGTGGCGGCCGTCGCGGAGAGGGCGCCCGCGCCCACCGCGGCGGCGGATCCGGCGAGGAAGCGGCGGCGGCTGGGCATGCGGGACTCCTCGGCCGCGCGGCGGTCGGACCGGTCCGGGGACGCGCGCGCTCCCCGCTGCGGGGTGCGGGGACGCGCGCGCTCCCCGCTGCGGGGTCCGGGGACGCGCGCGCTCCCCGCTGCGGGGTGCGGGGAGGCGCGCTCGGTCGATCATCGGCGCGGGTCCGGCGGCGTTCCATGCACGGAACGTGAAAAGCGTGTGACGCCCGGAGCGGCGGACCGACCCGGGTCCCGGTCCCGGAAGTCCGCGCGGCGGCCGGTCAGTTCAGCCAGAGGTCGCGCACGTGCCGGACCGGGTCGGGCTCGACGCGGCTGTCGGTGTCCCAGACCTTGGTGGCGCGGGTGCCGGCGGTGTAGCGGGGCCAGTCGGCGCCCGGGTCCTGGTCCTTGACGAAGGCGACCCAGGCGCGGTGGACGGCGTCGGCGAGGGCCTGCGGCGGGGTGGGGCCGGCGATCTCGGGGACGCCCTCCGCGCCGAGGAGGTCGAAGGCGAACGGCAGGTCCAGGCAGTGCACGGCGAGGCCGGCGACCGGCGAGCGCCAGGTGAACTCGTACAGCCAGGTGGGGCGTTCACGGGCGGCGCGGGCGTCGGCGACGGCCAGGTTCGGGGCCCGGAACATGGCGTCGGTCATCGCCTGGCCGAAGAGGGCGTCCTCGGGTGCGTCCGGGTAGGCGGCGGCGAACGCGCCGGTGCGCGCCGGATCGAGGCCCAGCGCGCCGAGGAGGAGCGGGAGCGGCGGGCCGTCGTCGCCGGGTCCGGGGATCATCGAGAACTCGCCGGCGGTGAAGCCGAGCATGAGCGGGACGGCGGCGCCCGCGTCGCCGGTGGTGAGGGCGTCCGCGGCCGGTACGGGGACGAGGTCGCCGTCCGCGAAGGGGGCGAGGGCCAGCATCGGCGGCAGCCCCTCGCGGTCGGGCCCGTCCTCGGCGAGCCGGTCCTGGAGGGCGAGGATCTCGTCGTCGCCCAGGTCGCGCAGGGCCTCGGCGGTGGCGGGGAGGCCGGTGCGGGCGGTGAACAGGCGGGCGGCGGCGCGGGCGGCCCCGGGGCCGTCGGGGCGCAGGACGGCCCCGGAGACGGCGAGCGCGCCGCGGAAGAGGCCCTGGGCGGAGGGGACGGAGAGCAGGGTCAGGACGGCGCCGCCACCGGCGGACTGGCCGGCGATCGTCACCTTGGCGGGGTCTCCGCCGAAGGCGGCGATGTTGTCGCGGACCCAGGTGAGGGCGGCGATCCAGTCGCGGACGCCGCGGTTGTCGGGGGCGTCCTCCAGACTCAGGAAGCCCTCGATGCCGAGCCGGTAGCCGACGGAGACGAGGACGACGCCGTCGCGGTTGAAGGCGGCGCCGTCGTACCAGGGGCTGGCCGCGGAGCCGGCGACGAAACCGCCGCCGTGGATCCAGACCAGGACGGGCAGGCCCTCGGCGGGGGCGGTGCCGGGGGTGAAGACGTTGAGGTTGAGGACTCCGGCGCCCGGAACGCTGGGCTCGGGGATGGTGGTGACCTCGGCGAAGGGGCGGCGCTGGGCGGTCGGGCCGTAGGCGGTCGCGTCCAGCGGCTCGGTCCACGGCTCGGGCGGCTCGGGGGCGGCGAAGCGCAGTTCCCCGACGGGCGGCTTGGCGTAGGGGATGCCGAGGAAGCGGTACGTGCCGTCGGCGCGGCGCTCGCCGCGGACGGGGCCGCGGGTGGTGGTGACGAGGGGGCCGGGGGAGGTCATGGGGCGGCTCCTGGGATGCGCGGGCCGGTGCGGCGGCGGCTGGGTGACAGGGCCAGGTTCGGGGTCCGCCCCCATTTACGTCAATGACTGAAATAAAAGAGGTGACACGCGTCACTGACACGAGTCAACTTGGCGGGTGAGGGCGGGCGGGCGATGCGCCGTGCTGCCCCCCTGGCCCCGACTCGGCCTTGCCCCGGCCTTGCCCTGGCCTTGCCCTGGCCCTGGCCCTGGCCCCTGGCCCCTTGCCCCCTTGGCCCTCGCCTGGCCCGCCCCGTCCCCTGGGCCCGCCCCGGCCCCGCCCTGGGGCAGAATCCAGGAGTGCGTCCCGCCCCCGCCCCCGAGTCCCCCGCCGACGTGCGGCGGCACAACCTCGCCCGCGTCCTGCGCCATCTCGCCGACCACGGCCCCTCCTCGCGCGGCGAGGCCGCCGCCGCGACCGGCCTGGCCCACGCCTCCCTGACCACGCTCACCGCCGACCTCGTCGCCCGGGGCCTCGTCCGCGAGGCCGGATCCGTCCCCGGCGGAGGGCGCGGGCGGCCCCGGCAGCACCTGGAGACCGTGCCGGGGCGGGTCGTCTCCGTGGCCGTCCGGGTCACCCGCGAACGGCTCCACCTGGCCGTCGCCGACCTCGCCGGACGTCTCGGCCACCGCACCGACCGCGCGCACACCACTCCCGGCGGCGATCCCGGAGCCCTCGCCGACGTCCTCGCCGACGCGGTGCGGGAGACGGTGGCGACCGCCCGCGCCGCACACCCCGGAGCCCACCTCGCCGGAACCTTCGTCGCCGTGCCCGGCCCCGTCACCGCCGGCGGCCGGATGTTCTCCACCGACTTCGGCTGGACGGGGCCCGTGGATCTCGGCGCGCTGCTGCGGGAACGGCTCGCGGACACCGCGGGGCCCGTCGTCCTCGCCAACGACGCCAACCTCGCCGCCCTCGCCGAGTACCGCGAGCTGACGGTCCGGCGCGGGACCGCGCCCCGCTCCCTCGCGTACCTGAAGGCCGACGTCGGCGTCGGCGGCGGACTCGTCCTCGACGGACGGATCGAGGCCGGCGCCCACGGCGTCGCCGGCGAACCCGGCCACATGCCGGTCGCCTTCGACGGACCCCTCTGCGCCTGCGGCGGACGCGGCTGCCTCGCGCTCTACCTGGGTCCCGAGGCCCTGACCGACGCGGCGGGCCTCGGCGGCCGGCGCGCCGCACGGGGCACCGAGGCCGCCGTCGCCGCGCTCGGCCGGGCCCTGACCGCCGGGGAACCGGCCGCCGTCGCCGCCCTGGACGCCGCCGGGGAAGTGCTCGGCGCGGCGGTCCTCGCGGTGACGAGCCTCCTCGACGTGGACGACGTGGTGCTGGGCGGCTACCTCGCCGACTGGTACCCCTGGCTGCAACGCGGCCTGGAAGCACGGCTCGCCCGCCGCAGGACCCTGGTCGCGGGCGCGGCGCCGGTGCCGGTGCCGCTGGCCGGGGCGCTGGGAGCCGACGCCTCCCTGGCCGGCGCGGTGGCCCTGGCCCGCGAGACGGTGCTGGCCGACCCCGCCTCCGTACCCCCGCCGGGGTGAGCTCCGGGGCGCCGGCCGGGGCCCTCGCGCCAGCGGGTGCGGGCCGGGGCGGGCCGTGGGCATGATGAAGTCATGACCGACCGGGACGACTTCCTGACGTGGGTCAGGACCGACCTCGAGGCCGCCGAACGAGCGCTGCACGACGGGGATCCGGCACCGCGCCGGGCCCTCTGGTCGCGGCGCGAGCCGGTGAGCGTGCTGGGGGCCTGGTACAACGCGCTGGGGCAGGAGGACGTGGACACGCTGTTCACGGCGCTCGCCCGGCGCTTCTCCGCCTGCACCTCGTACCGCATCGAGGTGCTCAGCCACGACGTCGTCGGCGACGCGGCCTACACCGCGTGCTTCGAGCACGTCTCCGCGTCGGTGGACGGCGAGGCACGCACCTACACCCTGCGGGCCACCCAGACCTACCGGCGCGAGGACGGCGCGTGGCGGGTGGCGCACCGGCACGGCGACCTCGTGCAGGCGTGACCGGCGCCTCCGGCCGTAGAATCGACGGCCGGCGGACGGGGGAGGCGACGGCGCATGGGATGGACCGTCAAAGAGGTCGTGGGCGGTGTGTTCCTGATCGGTCCCGGGCTCGCCCTGATCGCGGCAGGGATCGTGTGGAAGGGGCGGGCCGTGCGCCCGTTCGCCGCCCGCAGGGCCGGCCGGATGGCCCATGACGCCTACGTCCGGGACCTGGAGCGGGCCACGGAGCAGGCGATCGTCGCGGCCCGCCGCGCCGCCGGCGACGGCGAACCGGCGATCGTCACCGTCGAGGCCGTGGAGCGGCTGGCGCGGGAGCGGTACGGGCACGAGCACGTCCCGCGGCAGGACGCGGCCGCCGCGCTGCGCCGCGGCTTCCGGCGGTACGGCTGCGCGGCGGACTGCGTGACGGACGCCTACGCCTGAGCGGGTGCCGGCACCGGCGTGCCCTGGTGGTAGTAGAGCCGGAGCGTGCCTGCGGGATCGCGGCGCCAGAGCGACGAACGGCGGGCGTGCCGGCCGTCGATGACGGTCTCGTAGGTGAGGTGGACGACCCCGGGCGCGAGGACCGCACCGGTGAAGGCCGTGGCCTCGATGGGAGGGCCGTCCTCGCCGCCGTGGAGCTCGGGCAGGGCGGCGAGCATCTCCTCGTACGTCCAGCGCCGCCCGGAGGCGCCGACCTCGATGAACGCGGGGTCGAACAGCTCCTCGGCGAGGGCCCGGGAGAGGCGGACGGCGGGGTCGTGCAGGCGGCGTTCGCGCACCACGGCCTCGGTGACGTCGGGATGCGGGTCGTGCGTCATGGGGAAGGTCACTCTCCGATGCTGCCGTCGATGCGCTCGCGGAGCAGGTCCGCGTGGCCGTTGTGCCGTGCGTACTCCTCGATCATGTGGGCGAGGACGTAGCGGACGGAGTACGTCTCCTCCTCCAGCGTTCCGGTGGCGTCGAGGGAGCCCGCCGCGTCCACGATCGCGCGGGAGCGGGCGCACTCGGCCCGCCAGACGGCGAAGTCCGCTTCGGCGTCGGCGTGTTCGACCTCGAAGTCGGCCCAGTCCGTGGAGCCGGGCGGGGTCCAGGGGCTGCTGCTCCGCTCCCCCGCCAGCACGTTGCGGAACCAGCCGCGCTCGACCTCGGCGGCGTGCCGGACCAGGCCGAGGAGGGAGAGCCCGGAGGGCGGGACCGCGCGCTCCTTGAGCTGCTCCGGAGTGAGCCCGGCGCACTTCAGCGCGAGGGTGTCGCGCTGGAACTGGAGCATGGCCGTGAGCGTGGTGCGCTCGTCGGCTCCCGTGTACGGCACGGTGGTGCGGTCGCCTTGGATCATGGCCGCATTCTGCCCGCTCACGGCCGCCGGGTCCGACGGTTTTCCGGCACCGGGGTGTCCAGGGTCGGGTCTTTCGGGGCCGCGTGGACCAGCGCGGGGGTGTTCACGGGCCAGGGTGTTCACGGGGCGGGGTGTTCACGGGGCGGGACGTGTCGTGGCGGCCTCGTCCCGCTTGACGGCCTCCTCGCCCTCGGTGTCGAGGTGGGGCAGGATCCGGTCCAGCCACCGCGGGATCCACCAGGCGTGCTTGCCGAGCAGGGTCATCACGGCGGGCACCAGCAGGAGCCGTACCACCGTCGCGTCGATGAGGACACTGGCGGCGAGGCCCAGGCCGAGCATCTTGACCACGATGTTGTCGGAGACGATGAAGGCGGCGAAGACGCTGACCATGATGAGGGCGGCGCACGTGATCACCCGGGCGGTGATCTCCAGGGCGTGGGCGACGCTCGCCTTGGAGTCGCCGGTGCGCAGCCACGCCTCCCGCACCCGGGAGAGCAGGAAGATCTCGTAGTCCATGCTGAGGCCGAAGACGATCGCGAACATCATCATCGGCACATAGCTCTCGATGGGCACCTTCCCGGAGACGCCGAGCGCGGGCCCTCCCCAGCCCCACTGGAAGACGGCGACGACCACGCCGTAGGAGGCGGCGATCGAGAGCACGTTGAGGACGGCGGCCTTGACCGCGACGAGGAAGCCGCGGAAGACCGTCAGGATCACCAGGAAGGCGAGGGCGACGACGACGGCGATGATGAGCGGCAGGCGGCTGGAGACGAGGTCGAGGAAGTCGACCTGAGCGGCGGTCGTCCCGGTGACGTAGGTCTGCGCGTCCGTGCCGGCGACGGCCTGCGGAAGGACGTCGTCGACGAGGTGGTTGGTGAGGTCGGTGGTCCGTTCGTCCTGCGGGGAGGCGACCGAGTAGGCCGTGCCGACGAGGACGTCGCCGTCGGAGGTGGCCTCCAGCGGCGTGATGGAGGCCGCGTCGGGCACACCGGTGAGCGCCTTCTGGAGGCTGGTGGCGAGCGCGGCGCGGTCGGCGGACGGCACGGCGGACTGGTCGACGACGAGGGTGAGGGGGCCGTTGGCACCGGGGCCGAAGGCGGTGGAGATCAGGTCGTAGGCGCGGCGGTCGGTGAAGGACTTCGGGTCCGCTCCGTCGCCGATGTGGCCGAGCTGGATGAAGAGCAGCGGGAAGGCCAGGATCAGCAGGGAGACGACGCCGCCGACGAGGAAGTACCAGGGGCGCCGCTCGACGCGCTGGGCGTACCGGTGCCAGGTGCCGTGGGCTTCGGCCCCGGGTTCGGCGTCGGTCTCGGCGACCGGCTTGCGGACGTGGTAGCGGTCGATGCGCTTGCCGACGAGGCCGAGGAGGGCGGGGACGAGGGTAAGGGCGGCGAGGACGGCGGTGACGACCGTGAAGGCCGCCGCCAGGCCGAGTTTGCCGATGAAGGTGACGCCGGAGACCCACAGGCCGGAGAGGGCGATGACGACCGTGCAGCCGGAGACGAGGACCGCGCGGCCGCTGGTGGTGGTCGCCAGGCCCGCGGAGTCGGCGGGATCGTGGCCGTCCATGATGTTCTGCCGGTGGCGGGTGATCAGGAACAGCGCGTAGTCGATGCCGACGCCGAGGCCGATCATCGTGGCCAGCGTCGGCGAGACGGTGCCGAAGGTGAAGGCGGCCGCCATGAGGCCGAGCAGGGCGAGTCCGCAGATCGCCCCGATGAGGGCGGTGATCAGGGGCATCACGGCGCCGATGACGCTGCCGAAGCCGATCAGGAGGACCACGATCGCGACGGCGAAGCCGATGGCCTCGCTGGTGCGGTCGTCGGCGGCGGGACGGGCGAGCTCGCCGAGCGAGCCGCCGTACTCGACGGTGACGCCGGCGTCCCTGAGCGGCTGTACGGCGCTGTCGACGCCGGTCAGGTAGTCGGTGCCGAGCGTGGACGGCGGCACGCTGAAGCGGATGGTGATGTAGGCGGTCTTGCCGTCGGTGGAGAGCGGGCCGGTGTCGGGGGTGGTGGAGGAGGCCGGGGGCGGTGTGGTACCGGGCGGCGGAAGCGGGTTCTGGGCGCCGATGACGTCCGGCAGCTTCTCCAGGGCGGTGACCGTCGAGTTCACGGCGGACGACTCTTCGGTGAGCGGCTTGGACGGGTCGTTGAGGACGATCTGGGCACCGTAGCCGCCGGCCGCCGGGTCGTGCGCCTCCAGGACGGTCAGGCCGTCGGAGGACTGGGCGCCGGGGAGGTCGAAGTCGTCGGAGTACTGGCCGCCGACCGCCCGGTCGGTGATCTGGAGGCCCACGAGGGCGGCCAGCCAGAGGGCCACGACGACGACGAAGTGGCGGGCGCACCAGTGCCCGAGCCGGTAGAGGCTGCTCTGCTTCGCGGGGCGGCCCTGCGGGGCCGCGGGCGTTGCTTTCATGGGCCCGCCGTGTCCGGATAGGCGCATCCCCGAGCCGGCTGTGCTTCCTCACTTCCCACCGGTCCGTCGTTCTCCGTCCATGGTGCGCCAGCCGGCCGGCGACGGCATCTCGTCGGCGGCGCGCGCCGGGGCACGATCGCGGATAGTGGGGGGATGAAGCGCTATCCGCTCATCGCCGATCACGGACTGGTGGGGGACCTGCAGACCGCCGCGCTCATCTCGGACGAGGGCGTCGTCGACTGGTTCGCGGCGCCCCGCTTCGACTCGCCGGGTGTCTTCTCGGCGCTCCTCGACCACGACCGGGGCGGCTACTTCCGGCTCTCCGTCGACGGGCCGGACGTGACGGTCAAGCAGCTCTACTACCCGGACACGGCGATGCTCGTCACCCGGTTCATGTCGCCGGACGGGGTGGGCGAGCTGATGGACTGGATGCCGCCGGACCGGACCGGGAGGCCCACGGACCGGCACGCCCTGATGCGGGTGATGCGGTGCACGCGCGGCAGCGTCACGTTCACGCTGGAGTGCCGGCCGCGGTTCGGGTTCGGGCGGACCCCGCACGAGACCCGGGTGGACGGGCGTACGGCGTCCTTCCGCTCGGCGGCGATGGCGGGCTTCCTCCAGTCGAACGTGCCGCTGGAACGGGACGGGCCGTACGACGTACGGGGCCGGCTCCAGCTGTCCGAGGGGCAGATGGCCGGTGCCTCGTTCACCGTGGACCGCCCGGAGGCGGACCCGCCGCCGCTGCCGGACGCGCGGGAGGTGGAGGCGGCGCTGTGGGACGCGGTGGACTTCTGGCAGCGGTGGGTGCGCACCGCCCGGTACCGGGGCCGCTGGCCGGACATGGTGCACCGGTCGGCGATCACGCTGAAGCTTCTGACGTACCTGCCGTCGGGGGCGCCGATCGCGGCGCCCACGCTGGGCCTGCCGGAGCAGGTGGGCGGGGAGCGGAACTGGGACTACCGCTACACCTGGGTGCGGGACGGTTCGCTGGCCGTACGGGCCCTGCTGGACCTGGGGTTCGTGGACGAGGCGGCGGCGTTCACGGACTGGCTGACGGCGCGGGTCACCGAGCGGTCGGCGGGTCCGGCGGGCGCGCGGCCCCTGCAGATCATGTACCGGGTGGACGGGGATCCGTGGCTGCCGGAGGAGTTCCTGCCGGAGTTCGAGGGGTACCGGGGTTCGGCGCCGGTCCGGGTGGGGAACGCGGCGGCGGACCAGCTCCAGCTCGACATCTTCGGCGAGGCGCTGTACGCGCTGGCGCAGGGCGGGGGCCTCGACACCCAGCCGACGTACGACGGGTGGCGGGCGGTGTCGGGGATGCTCGACTGGCTCGCCGAGTCGTGGGACGCGCCCGACGAGGGGGTGTGGGAGACCCGGGGCGGGCGGAAGGACTTCACCTTCAGCCGGGTGATGTCCTGGGTGGCCTTCGACCGGGGCCTGCGGCTGGCCCAGGAGTTCGGCCGGCCGGCCGCCCTGGACACCTGGCGGACGGCGCGGGACGAGATCTTCACGCAGGTCATGCGGCGGGGGTGGAGCGAGCGGCGGAAGGCGCTGACGCAGTACTTCGGCGGGGAGGTGCTGGACGCGTCGCTGCTGCTCATCCCCCGGACGGGGCTGCTGAGCCCGACGGACCCGGTGTGGCTGAGCACCCTCGACGCGATCGAGCGCGGCCTCGTCCGCGACAACCTGGTCCACCGCTACGACCCGGGCGCCGCGCCCGACGGGCTGCGTGGCGCCGAGGGCACGTTCAGCCTGTGCACCTTCCTGTACGTGGACGCGCTGGCGCGGGCCGGGCGGGTGCGCCAGGCCCGTTTCGCGTTCGAGAAGATGCTCACGTACGCCAACCATGTCGGCCTGTTCGCCGAGGAGATCGGTCCGAGCGGCGAGCAGCTGGGCAACTTCCCTCAGGCGTTCACCCATCTCTCCCTGATCATGGCGGCGACGACGCTGGACGAGGCCCTGGACGCACTGGCCGCCCGGCCGGGTTAGGGACCCGTCCGGCCGGGCCGGGCGCCTGTCACTCGAAGGCGGCGGCGGCCTCCTCCAGCGCGGCGGCGACCGCCTCCGGGGCGTCGGGTCCGGGGGCGCCGGGCCGGTAGGTGACGGAGCGGATCCCGCCGGTGTGGCGGAAGGAGCGGCGGCGCTCGTACAGCGGCCAGGAGACCGGGGACTTGCGGTCGACGCCGACGCTGATGCCCTGGAAGGGGGCCATGCCGATCAGCTGGTGGACGCTGTCGGGCGCGGCCCGCTCCTCCCCGTCGACGGCGACCGTGAAGCGCCAGCGCAGGCCCTCCTCCGCGGTGGCGGTCAGGAGGATCGTGTGGGGTCCGGTGCCGAGGGGGCCGGCGTCGGTCTCGTGGAGGTGTCCGTACTCGTTGTAGGCGAAGGTCAGCCGGCCGTCCTCGGTGTAGAGGCTGTAGCCGCCGCCCTGGTCGCCGTGGGAGACGAGGACGCCCTCGCCGGGGGTGTCGAGGAGGACCTCGATCGCGAAGGAGCGTTGTGCGACGAGCCGGGAGGAGCGGTAGCGCTCCAGTTCGGGGGTGCCGGGCAGCAGGGTGAGCGGGCGGGCGAGGCGGAGCTCGGCGGGGTGGCGGCGGGCGAGGGCGCCGCTGTGGTCGGGCAGCGGGAAGACGCCGTTGCGCCGGGCGGCCTCCTCCCAGGCGGCCGAGAGCTCCTTGACGAGGTCCGGGCGTGCGGCGGCGAGGTCGTGGATTTCGGTGGGGTCGGTGCGGATGTCGTACAGCGCCCATTCGGTGTCGTCGTAGGGGGTGCCGGGGCGGTGCAGGGTGACGAGTTTGTGGCCGTCGCGGTAGTGGCTGCGGTTGCCGCTCATCTCGCCGTACTGCTCGGGGTGGGTGGAGGCGTGGTCGGGGTCGGCGAGGACGGGGGCGAAGCTGATGCCGTCGGGTTCCTGGACGGGGACGCGCCGGCGGGTCTCCGGGCGGGGGACGCCGGCGAGGTCGAGGAGGGTGGGGGTGATGTCGGTGACGTACTGGTACTGCGGCCGGACGCCGGGGGCGAGCCGGCCGGCGCGGACGCCGTCGGGCCAGGAGAGGACGAAGGGGACGCGGACGCCGCCCGCGTAGGTGTGGCCCTTGTAGAGGCGGAAGGGGGTGTTGGAGGCCATGCCCCAGCCGCGGGGGTAGTGGACGAGGCTGCGGGGGCCGCCGATGAGCTCGGGGTCGCGGTCGACGTCCGGGTCCCAGTCGCCGGGGAGGCGGGGGTGGTGGACGAAGCGGCTGAAATAGGAGCGAGTGCCCTCGCGACCGCCCTCGCCGGTGCCTCCGTTGTCGGAGGTGAAGACGATGACGGTGTTGTCGAGTTCGCCGAGGGCGGCGAGGGTGTCGGTGAGCCGGCCGAGGTTGTGGTCGATGTTGTCGACGAGGGCGGCGTAGACCTCCATGTAGCGGGCGTAGAGGCGCCGTTGCTCCTCGGTGAGCGCGTCCCACGCGGGCACGTCCTGCCCGGCCTCGGCGTTGCGCTCGGGGAGTTCGGTGTCCGGCGGGAAGAGTCCCCGGGCGATCTGTTCGGCGAAGCGGCGCTCGCGCAGGGCGTCCCAGCCGTCGTCGTAGCGGCCCCGGTGGCGGGCGATGTCCTCGGCCTTCGCCTGGAGGGGGCCGTGGACGGCGTTGTGGGCGAGGTAGAGGAGGAAGGGCTTGTCGGGGTCGTGGGCGCGGAGCGACTTCACCATGGAGATCGCCTGGTCGGTGATGTCGTCGGTGTAGTAGTAGCCGTCCGGGAACTCGTCGATGTCGAGCGGGCTGTTGTCCCGGACGAGCTGGTGCGGGTGGAAGAGGCTGGTGAGTCCTTCGAGGACCCCGTAGTACTGGTCGAAGCCCTTCTGGAGCGGCCAGTCGGCGCGGTCGTCGGCGGCGTGGGAGGCGGAGTCGCGGACGAGGTGCCACTTGCCGACGGCGTAGGTGGCGTAGCCGGCGTCGTGGAGGAGTTCGGCGAGGGTGGGGACGGAGTCGGCGATCCGCATGGCGTATCCGGGGAAGCCGGGATCGAAGTTGGCGACCGTGCCGTAGCCGACGCGGTGCGGGTTGAGGCCGGTGAGCAGGGCGGCGCGGGCGGGCGAGCAGAGCGGCATGGTGTGGTAGTTGCCGAGCCGGACGCCGTCCTCGGCGAGCCGGTCGAGGACCGGGGTGGGGATCTCGGAGCCGAAGGGTCCGATGTCGCTGTAGCCCATGTCGTCGACGAGGACGACGACGATGTTCGGGGCACCGGCGGGCGGCGTCGTGCGCTCCGGCCAGGCGGGGACGGAGTCGGCGAAGGTGCGGCCGGCGTGACCGGCGAAGCCCTCGTAGGGGTCGGGGCGGGTGCCGGGGCTCATGGGCGGGCGGTTCCTTCCGTGGGCAGGGAGCGGGCGCAGCGGAAGCCGCCGTGGCCGGTCGAGGAGTCCGGGGTGTTGTGGGAGCGGGCGGCGACGCGGTAGCGGTTGCAGTACGAGGCGTGGCAGAGGTACGAGCCGCCGCGGATGACGCGCTCGCGGCCGGTCCGGTCCCAGGCGTCGGCGCACCATTCCCAGACGTTGCCGGACATGTTGTGGAGGCCGTACCCGTTGGGCGGGTGGGCGGTGACGGGGACGGTGCCGGTGGCGCCGCCGGGCCGGTCGGAGCGGTGGGGGAAGTCGCCGCGCCAGGTGTTGCACCGCTCCTCGCCGCCGGGGGCGAGGTCGTCGCCCCAGGGGTAGCGGGCGCCGTCGAGCCCGCCCCTGGCCGCGTACTCCCATTCGGCCTCGGTGGGCAGGCGGAGGCCGGCCCAGGCGCAGTAGGCGAGGGCGTCGCGGTGGCTGATGTGGACGACGGGGTGGTCGGCCCGGTCGCCGATGTCCGAGCCGGGGCCTTCGGGGGAGTGCCAGGCGGCGCCTTCGACGCCGAGCCACCAGGGGGCGGCGGCGACGCGGCCGAGGACGTGGGCGCCGGCCTCCGGGTGGAGCAGGAGGTGGAAGACGAAGGAGGAGCCGTGCCGTTCGGCGTCGGTGCGGTGGCCGGTGGCGGCGGCGAAGGCGGCGAAGCGGGCGTTGGTGACGGCCGTGGTGTCGAGGGCGAAGGGCGCGACGGTGACCTCTCGGACCGGTCCCTCGTGGTCCGTCGGGTAGCCCTCGCCGAAGGAGTCGCCCATCCGGAAGGTGCCGCCGGGGAGTTCGGCCATGGCGGGGGCCGCCGGGGCGGTGCGGACCGCGGGCGGGTCGAGGAGGACGGCGCCGGACGGGCCGCCGCCGGAGCAGGGCCGGCCCGGGGTGCAGCAGGCGTTCACACGGCCACCTTTCCGGCGGGGACGTTCAGGGGGACGGGGACCGGCTCGGGTACGGCGGCGAGCAGGGCCCGGGTGTACGCGGCGCGCGGCCGCTCGCAGACGGTGTCGGAGGCCCCCTCCTCGACGATCCGGCCCTCGTGCATGACGGCGATGCGGTGGCTGACCTGGCGGACGACGGCGAGGTCGTGGGCGATGAAGACCAGGGCGAGGCCCAGGTCGGCCTGGAGGTCGGCGAGGAGTCCGGTGATCTGCGCCTGGACCGAGACGTCGAGGGCGGAGACGGGTTCGTCGCAGATGAGGACGGCGGGTTCGGGGGCGAGGGCGCGGGCGATGCCGACGCGCTGGCGCTGGCCGCCGGAGAAGGAGCGCGGCAGCCGGTCGGCGGCGGCCGGGTCGAGCCCGACGCGGCGCAGGAGTTCGGCGACGCGGGCGGGCCGGTCGGCGGTGGTGCCGATGCCGAAGGCGCGCAGGGGCTCGGCGACGATGTCGCCGGCGGTCATGCGCGGGTCGAGGGAGGCGTACGGGTCCTGGAAGACCATCTGGACGCGCCGCCGGACGGCGCGCAGCTCCGCGCGGCCGGGCCGGGTGACGTCGTGGCCGTCGAGGAACAGCCGGCCGGTGTCGGCGGGGTGGGCGTGGGCGAGGATCCGGGCGAGGGTCGACTTGCCGGAGCCGGACTCGCCGACGATGCCGAGGGTCTCCCCCGCCCTGAGGGTGAGCGAGACGTCGTCGAGGGCGGTGTGGCGGTGCCGGCCGCGGCTCCGGTACGTCTTGCGCAGGCCCTCGGCCGCGAGGACGACGGGCCCGGGCGCCGGCCGGTCGGCGCGGGCGGGCGGCGGGGGCGGGGGCAGGGGTGCGGAGCGCTCGGCGGCCGGGTGGCAGGCGGCGCGGACGGTGTCGGTGAGCGGGACGAGGTCCGGTGCGGTGGTGCGGCAGCGGTCCTCGGCGAGCGGGCAGCGGGCGGCGAAGGAGCAGCCCTCGGGTGGGTGGCGCAGGTCGGGCGGGCTGCCGGGGATGCCGGTGAGGCGGGTTCCGGAGGGGGTGGAGAGGCGGGGCACGGCGGCGAGCAGGCCGGCGGTGTAGGGGTGGCGGGGGCGGGCCAGGACTTCCGCGGTGGGCCCGTCCTCGACGACGGTTCCGCCGTACAGGACGAGGACGCGCTCGCAGGTGCGGGCGACGACGCCGAGGTTGTGGGTGATGAGGACGAGGGCGGTGCCGGTGGTGCGGGTGAGGTCGCCGAGCAGGGTGAGGATCTGGTCCTGGACCGTGGCGTCGAGGGCGGTGGTGGGTTCGTCGGCGAGCAGGACGTCGGGTTCGCCGGCGAGGGCCATGGCGATGAGGATCCGCTGCCGCTGGCCGCCGGAGAACTGGTGCGGGTGGTCACCGAGGCGCCGCTCCGGGTCGGGGATCCCGACGAGGCGGAGGAGTTCGAGGGTGCGGGCCCTGCGGGCCGCCCTGTCCCGGCCGCCGTGGGCGCGGAGGACCTCGTCGAGGTGGCGGCCGACGGTGAGGACCGGGTTGAGGGCGGTCATCGGGTCCTGGAAGACCATGCCGACGCGGGTGCCGCGGACGGCCCGCAGCTCGTCCTCGGCGGCGGTGGTGAGGTCGGTGCCGTCGAGGAGGACGGAGCCGCCGGTGATCCGGCCCGTGCCGGGGAGCATCCGGAGCAGGGCGAGGGCGGTGGTGGACTTGCCGGAGCCGGACTCGCCGACGACGGCGACGGTCTCGCCGCGGCGCAGGGTGAGGGAGACGCCCCGGACGGCGTGCAGGTCGGTGCCGTCGGGGGTGGTGAAGGTGACGTGGAGGTCGCGGACGTCGAGGAGCGGGGTGGTGGTCATCGGCGGATCTCCCGGTTCAGCGCCTCCGCGACGAGGGAGAGGCCGAGGACGAGCGCGGTCACGGTGACGAGGGGGCCCGCGGCGAAGTGCGGGGCCTGGGCGAGGTGGGGCATGGACTGGCTGAGGACGGCCCCGAGGGTGGGTTCGGGGGGCCGGACGCCGACGCCGAGGAAGCTCATGGCACCTTCGAGGAAGACGGCGACGGTGAGGGAGACGGCGAACTGGACGACGAGCGGGTCGGCGGCGTTGGGCAGCACGTGCCGGGTGAGGATCCGGCGGCCCGAACTGCCTCCGACCCGGGCGGCGGTGACGTACTCGCGGCTGCGCTGGGCGAGGATCCCGGTGCGCAGGAGGCGTCCGAAGACGGGGATCTCGGCGAGCGCGATGACCAGGACGACGGGGAGCCGGCCGGGCCCGAGGACGGCGGTGACGGCGAGCGCGAGGATCAGTCCGGGGAAGGCGAGGATCAGGTCGAAGGCGCGCTGGACGGCGGTGTCGACGGCGGGGTGGGCGGCGGCGGCCAGGGCGAGGAGGGCGCCGAGGACGCCGCCGAGCGGGACGGCGACGGCGATGATGCCGAGGTCGGCGCGGATGCCGTACAGGAGCCGGGAGAGCAGGTCGCGGCCGAGGTCGTCGGTGCCGAGGGGGTGGCCGGGGGTGCCGACCGGGGCGAGGGTGAGGCCGCTCTGGCCGGTGGGCGGGTGTCCGGCGAGCAGCGGGGCGAGGAGCCCGGCGAGGACGACCAGGCCGACGAGGGCGAGGCCGGTGCGACCCCGGGCGGTGGCGAGGGCGGTGAGGTACGGGTGGCGGGGGCGGCGCGCGGCGGCCGGCGCGGGCGGGGCGAGGTCGGTCATGGCGGCTACTCCCACCTGATCCGGGGGTCGAGCCAGGCGTGGACGACGTCGGACAGGAGCTGGACGAGGACGAAGACGGCGACGAGGAGGAGCAGCAGGTCCTGGACGACGGGGTAGTCGCGGCGGACGAGGGCCTGTTCGGCGAGCTGCCCGAGCCCCGGCCAGGCGAAGATCGCCTCGACGAGGACGGCGCCGCCGAGGAGGTGGCCGGTCTGGATGCCGAGGAGGGTGACGACGGGCGGGAGGGCGTGGGGCAGGGCGTGGCGCCGGAGGATGCGGCGGGGGGCGATGCCGGCGGCGGTCGCGGTCCGTACGTGGTCCTCGGCGAGGGCGCGGCGGAGGCTGTCCTCCAGGAAGCGGCCGAGGACGGCGGCGCTGGGCAGGGCGAGGCAGAGGGCGGGCAGGAGGAGGTACTGGACGCCGAGGTCGGGCGCGGTGAGCAGGGGGACCCGGCCGCCGGACGGGAGGACGCCGAGGAGGACGGCGAAGAGGAGCACGAGGAGGACGCCGCTGACGTACGGCGGCACGGCGAGGGCCGCGGTGGTGACGGAGCGGACCGTGCCGCGGACCCACGGGCGGCGGGAGGTGGCACCCAGGATGCCGAGGGTGCCGCCGATGAGGGCGGCGAACAGCAGGGCGCCGAGGGTGAGTTCGAGGGTGGCGCCGAGGCCGTCGGTGATGAGGTCGGCGGTCTCGCCGCCGATGACGTAGGAGGGGCCGAGGTCGCCGGTGAGCAGTCCGCCGATCCAGTGGAGGTACTGGGCGGGCAGCGGGTCGTCGAGGCCGAGCCGGTCCCGGATGGCGGCCTGGACCTCGGGGCCGGCGTCGGGTCCGGCGAGGACGGCGGCGGGGTCGCCTGGGACGAGCCGCAGGATCCCGAAGGCGAGGACGGAGGCGGCGGCGAGCACGAGGAGGGCGGAGGGGAGCCTCCGCAGCAGGTATCCGCGCACGTCAGCCCGCCAGGTAGGCGTCGTCGAGGTTGAGGTAGGAGAACTTGTTGAGGGTGGCTCCGCGCAGCTTCCTCGACGCCACCTGGACGCTGCCGCGGATGGCGAGGTCGATGATGAACGCCTCGTCGAGGAGGGTGTCGGTGATCCGCTGCCGCAGGGCGTTGGCCTCGGCGCCGGTGGCGCGGCTGGTCCACGCCTCGCGGACGACCCGGGTGTACTTCTCCGAGCGGAAGCGGGAGGTGTTCTTGGCCGCGTTGAAGGGGTAGGCGCTGACGGCGAGGGTGGAGGGCTGGACCTGGGCGAAGCTGTGGCCCATGGCCCAGAGGGCGGGCATGGACTGGGAGATGAGCTTCTTCTGGGCGGTGGCCGGGTCGGTGGGCTCCAGGGTGACGTGGACGCCGATCTGCTGGAGGTCGTACTGGATCGCCTCGGCGAGCGCGGTCTCGCCGGGCAGGTTGACGTGGAGGAGCGGGAGGTCGAGGCGGCTGTGGCCGGCGGACCTCAGCAGCTCGCGGGCCTTGCCGGGGTCGTGCCGGTAGTGGGTGCGGCCGGCCTCGCTGAAGGCGGGCGAGGACTTGGGCCAGGGGGTGGCGGAGGCGAGGCCGTAGCCGCCGAGGACCTGCTTCAGGATCCGTTCGCGGTCGACGGCCCAGGCGAGGGCCTGGCGGACGGTCTTGTCGTCGAGCGGGGCGACGGTGGTGTCGACGCCGAGGTAGGAGGCGCCGCCGCCGGTGGCGTACTCGCTGACGACGAGGTCGGGGACGCCGGCGACGGTGGCGAGGTTCCGGCCGGGGACGGAGTAGGAGAGCTGGGACTGGCCGGTGCGCAGGGAGGAGAGGAGGGCGTCGGCCTGGGGGACGACGCGTATCTCGACGCCGTCGAGGTAGGGGCGGCCGGGCCGCCAGTACGTGTCGTGGCGCTTGAGGCTGAGGCCGGTTCCGGGGCGCCAGGCGGTGAGCGCGAAGGGGCCGGTGCCGTTGAGCCTCTTGCCGGCGACGGCTTCCTCGACGCTGTTCCGGTCGGTGATGATCATGAACTCGAAGAGGTCGAACAGGTTGTTGACGGGGTGCGCCAGCTGGAGGACCAGCGTGTGGTCGCCGCGCTTCTCGAAGCCGGTGACTGCGGCGGCCGTCGCCCTCAACTGGGCCGCGCGCAGCGGGTTCTGAAGGTTCTTCACCGCGAAGATCACGTCGTCCGCGGTGAACGGCCGCCCGTCGTGGAAGACGACTCCGGTGCGGAGTTCGAGGGTGAGGGAGCGGCCGTCGGGGGCGTACTCCCAGGAGGTGGCCAGCTCGGGCTGGGGTTCGAGCCTGTCGTCGTAGCGGGTGAGGGTGTTGTAGATCAGCCGCTGCTGGAGGGACTGGTTGCTCTGGGCGAAGAGCAGGCTCGGGGTGAAGTCGGAGTTGACGGCCACCGTGAGGGTGCCGCCGCGCCGGGGTCCGGCCGCGTCCGCGGCGGCGGGGGCCGCGGACTCCGACACGGCCGAGCGGCAGCCGGTCAGCCCCAGACCGAGGAGCAGGGTGCCGCCGCCGGCGGCGCGCAGGGTGGTGCGCCGGGAGGGGGCGAAGGGCGTGGAGGGGTACAGCTCGGTCATCGGTGCCTGCCTGGAGGAGGTCGGATCCGCTCGGCGGAGGTGGTTTCTTCCGCTGCGGGAGGAATCGAGGCGGAGGTGCGCGTGCGGGGGCGCGGCGTGCGGGAGCACGCCGGGCGCGGACGGCGAGGGGGGTGTACGGGCCCGGGGCACGCCGGGCGGACACGGACGCCGGCCCGCCGGAAGTGCGGGCGAGAGGCCCGGATCGGCGGCCGGGCGACGGGGGTCGCGGTCCCGTGGACCGCGCCGGAGGGTCAGACGCGGACGGCACAGACCGCGCTGGCGAGCCGACAGAGGTCGACGTGCCTGCGGGAGATGAGGCGCATGTCCGGATTCACGGGAGCAATATGGCAGCGGCTTCGAGACCCGGTCAACCGGCCGTGCCCGCATTCTGGGACGACATCAGGCGAGGACCCCCTGGACCGCAAGCCCTTGGAGGGTCTCAAGGGGCCTCCTGAACAGGGGATTCAGCAGCACCGTGCCCGCCGCGACCGGAAGCGTGGCCGGTCCGGCATGTGGACTGACGATCCGTTCGGGGTCGTCGCAGACGTGCGAGAGGTCGATCGCGGCCCCCCGGATCTCCTCCAGGTACGCCGGTTCGAGGACGCTCGCCTGCTCGGTGACGACGACGAGATCGGGGTTGAGGACGTCCAGGAGCAGGGCGAGCGCGCGCCCCACCGCCCGGGCCCGCTCGCGCAGCAGCCGGTCGGCCCGCCGGTCCCCGGCCGCGGCGGCGTCGACCACCAGCGAGGTGTCCGCCTCGGGCACGATGCCCCGCCGGACGGCGGTCAGCGCCAGCGCCGTGTTGGAGGCGGTCGCCTCCAGGCAGCCCGAACGGCCGCACGGGCAGGGCGCGGTGGAGTCCGGTACGGGCAGGTGGGCCACGTCGCCGGCGGCTCCGCCCGGCCCCTGGTGGACGACGCCCGCGAGACCGACGGCGGCGTCCACGACGTTCCCGACGAAGAGGTGGACCAGGCTGCGGCGGGCGGCGGGCCGGCCGAAGAGGATCTCCGACTGCGCGATCGCGCGGGCGTGGTTGTCCAGCCGGACCGCCGGGCCGCCCAGGGCGCGGGAGAGCTCGGCGGCGAAGGGCCGCCGGTGCCAGCCCAGCGCGTCGTGCCGGACGACGACGCCGGCGGCCGGATCGACCCGGCCGCCGATCGCGGCTCCCACTCCGAGCAGGGGGCGGCCGCCGGTGTGCCGGTCCAGGAAGGCGCGCAGTTCGGCGCCGACGGTGCCGGGAAGGCCCTCGGGCTCGAACGGCGCGTGGGGGTGCTGGTGCCGGGCGAGGACCCGCCCGCGCAGGTCCACGAGCGCGAACGTGGAGCCGGGCACCCCGAGATGGACGCCGGCCACGACCGGGCCGCCGGTGGCGCCGATGTGCAGGTCGACGGGGATCCTGGGGCGGCCCACTCCCCCGCCGCCGGACGGTTCCGGCAGCTCGCGCAGGAGGCCGAGCCGGGTCAGGTCGGTGGCCTGGCGGGAGACCGCGGCCGGGCTCAGCCCGGAGAGGCGGGCGACGGCGCCGCGGGAGACCGGACCGTGGTCGAGGACGGTCCGCAGCACGGTCGCCGCGTTCGCCTCGCGCCGTCCGTCGCCCGCCATCCGGGAACCGTGGGGCGTACTGGTCATCTCTGCCTCTCTGTTGCGGGAGCGTGAATTCCCCGGCGGGCGGCGGACGGGGCCGGGCGGCCCGCCGGGAACCCCCGCGCCTCGCCTGCCTCCGAGGGTGAAACGCCAGGTCAGCGGGGGTCACGGGGAACGGACCGCCGGACCGGGCAGGCGCCGATTCAACCACTGCGGCCGAGGGCCGGGGCGACGGGCGGGCGCTTGACGCCGTCCCCGGGGCGTTGCCAGTCTCCTGGACATGTTCGCGACCACCTCCTGTCCGGCCGTCACCGGCGCCTGACCCTCGCGACGTTCCCGGGGCCGGCGTTCCGTCCCGCGCCCCGCGTCTCCCCACCGCAGCGCACCGCACCGCGCGCGGCGTCCCGTCCCGCTGCCGGGCCCCCGCGCACTCCTATTTCTTCCGCTCCGAGATTAATTCCTCGGCACCTTCCCCGACATCTCCCTCGGCATCTCCCTCGACACCGCACCGAAAAGGACGCTTCCCATGTCGACCGCGACCACCACCACCCTCACCCTGCAGAAGCTCGGCGGGCGCCTCGGCGCCGTCCTCTCCGGGGTCCGCCTCGGCGGCGACCTCGACCCGGAGACCGTCGCCGGCATCCGCGCCGCGCTCCTCGCCCACAAGGTCGTCTTCTTCCACGGCCAGGACCACCTCGACGAGGAGGCCCACGAGGCGTTCGGCCGGCTCCTCGGCACCCCCGTCGCGCACCCCACCGTGCCGTCCGCCGACGGGCGTTACTCCTTCCCGATCGACTCCGACTACGGCGGCCGCGCCAACCAGTGGCACACCGACGTCACGTTCGTCCCCGCCTACCCGGCCTTCTCCGTCCTGCGGGCCGTCGTCGTCCCGCCGTACGGCGGGAACACCCTGTGGGCCAACACCGCCACCGCCTACGCGCACCTGCCCGAACCGCTGCGGCGCCTCGCCGACGGCCTGCGGGCCGTCCACTCCAACGCGTACGACTACGCGGCGCTGCGCCCCGACGCCGTGCCCGAGCAACTCGCGCGCTTCCGGGACGTCTTCGCGTCGACGACGTTCCTCACCGAGCACCCGGTCGTCCGCGTCCACCCGGAGACCGGCGAACGCACCCTGCTCCTCGGCAACTTCGTGCAGCGGATCAGCGGGCTGACCGGCGCCGACTCCCGCGCCCTCGTCGCACTCCTCCAGGCGCACGTGGAGCGCCCGGAGAACACGGTGCGCTGGCAGTGGCAGGCCGGCGACGTGGCGATCTGGGACAACCGCGCGACCCAGCACTACGGCGTGGACGACTCCGACGACCACGACCGCAAGCTGCGCCGGGTCACCATCGACGGCGACGTGCCGGTCGGGGTCGACGGGCGCCCGTCGGAGCTCCTCGAACCGTCCTCGGTCCCGGACCCGGCCTTCGGGATCGCGTCCGGCGCCTCGACCGGCGAGCCGGCCGCCTGATCACCCGGGGGCGGCGTCCGCGGGTCCGCCGGAGGGCGGGCCGGCCGCCGCCGCTCCCGCCCTCCTCCGCCACCCGCCGTCAGGAGGACTTGGCGTAGTCGGCGAAGCCGACCCAGTCGAGCGCCACGCAGGGATCGTCGCCGACCACCCAGGCGTCGTGGCCCGGGGTGACCTGCATGAAGTCGCCGGGTCCGAAGTCGTCCTCACGCCCGTCGTCCATCACGACGTGCAGGCGGCCGCTGACCACGTACCCGACGTGGGACGCCATGCAACTGTCCGTTCCGGCGATCGGTCTCACGTGTTCGGACCACCGCCAGCCGGGCTCGAAGACGGCGCGTCCGACGGCGCCGTTCTCGGTGTTGAGCAGATCCAGCCTGCCCTTGCCGCCCTCGAACGGACGGGTCTCGTCCGCCGAGTCGAAGCTTCTTCGGGTGATGCCGGTCATCGTCTCCGCCTCCCGGCGGTGCGCGGGTGCCCCGAGTCCTCTCCCAGCGTACGCCGCGCCGGTCGGCCGCTCTCGTTCCCGCTTCACATAAGGAACATATAAGAGCACAATGGGACTGCGGCCTTCGCGGCCGCGAGCGCGGTCCGACACGCAGCACGCCAGCAAGGAGGCGAGTCACATGGCCGACGTCTCTCACCGTCCCGGTGACATCACGGGACACCCCGACGCGACGGAGATGCGCGACCGCTACGCGCAGATCCTGCAGACCAGAGGAGTGGCGGCCGTCGAGGAACTCGTGATCCTCGCGGGCGTCTGGATCGCGGTCTCCTCGTACACCGTCCACTTCGCGGCCGCCAGGCCGGAGCTGGCCCTCACCAACCTGATCGTCGGCATCGCGCTCGCGGTCCTCGGCCTGTGCATGTCGATGGCCCCCGAGCGTTCCCAGGACCTCAACTTCGTCGTCCTGCTGCTCGGCGCCTGGACCATCGTCGCCCCCTGGGTCGTCACCCGGAACCCCGACACCGGGATGGTGCTCAGCAACGTCATCGCCGGCGCGTGCGTCTGTCTGTTCGCCCTCACCGCGGGCGGACTGCTCATGAGCAAGCGCAGGACGTGAGGCCCCGGGCCCTCACCCGACGGCGGCGCTCTCGCGGGAGCGCCGCCGTCCGCCGTACGCGTCCGCGCCGCTCCGCCCAGTGACGAAGCGGCGCGTTTCCCCACCCCGCCTTGTGCAGGATGGCGCAGGCCCCGCCGCCCGGCCCGCGCCTAGCCTCGCCGCAACGAGCACACAGCCCGCACACGGCACGCACAGCGCATGCGGACGGCATGCGCACGAGGGGCGGTACCACCGGTGAACTGGCACATCCACGACTACCGCGAGAACGATCTCGCCGCCGTCGTCCATCTGATCGACACCACGGCCGAGCTCGGCCAGGAGTCCGTCTTCTCCCTCGCCGAGTGCATCGGCGCCCTCACCTCCCGCCAGCCGGCCGTGGTCGCCGTCCACCAGGGCGTGCCGATCGGCGCCGCGCTCGCCTGCGTCTCCGGCGAGCGGGCCTGGGTGATGCGGGTCGCGATCGCCTCCGCCTGGCGCGGCCGGGGCCTGGCCAGCGCCCTCCTGGTGGAGCTGGAGCGCAAGCTCGTCGCCGCCCGGGTCGGGCGCATCGCGTACGTCCTGCCGGAGGAGGAACTGCTCGGCGAGGGACTGCTGAACGCCGGCTACACCCGCCAGCCCGCGGTGGCGTACTTCGAGAAGACCGAGCCGCTGCACGGTCCCGCCGCCGGACTCCTCGACGACCTCGGCGGCCGGCTCCTCCCGGGGGACCTGTGGGCGAAGGTGGCCGGCATGGAGCGGGAGAAGGACCTGATCGAACGACGGGTGGTGCTGCCGCTCGCCGAACCGGAGCGGGCCACCCGCCACGGCGTCCGGCCGCCCCGGGCGATCTGCCTCTTCGGCCCGCCCGGCACCGGCAAGACGACCTTCGCCCGCGCGGTCGCCTCCCGGCTCGGCTGGCCGTTCGTCGAGATCCTGCCGTCTCGGCTGGCCGACGGCGGCAACCTCGCGGCGGCGCTGCGCACGGCCTTCGCGCGGATCGCGGAGCTGGAACGGGTGCTGGTCTTCATCGACGAGGTGGAGGAGATCGCCCCCGTCCGCTCCGAGCCGGCGCGGCCCGGCGGGCTGCACGGCGTCACCAACGAACTCCTCAAGCTGATACCGGGGTTCCGGGAGGGCGACGAGCGGCTCCTGGTCTGCGCGACCAACTCGGTCCGCTCCCTCGACCCGGCCTTCCTGCGCCCGGGCCGCTTCGACTACCTCATCCCGATCGGTACGCCGGACAAGGCCGCCCGGGCCGCGATCTGGTCCCGTTACACGGACGGGCGGGCGGAGGTGGACATCGACGAACTGGTCCTCGCCAGCGACCTGTTCACCCCGGCCGACATCGAGCACGCGGCCCGGGTCGCCGCCCAGGCGTCCTTCGAGCGGGACCTGCTCGCCGTCGGCGGCCGGGGCGCGGACGCCCCGGTGCCGGGGGCGAGCACGGCGGACTACCTGACGGCGATCGCCGCCGCCCGCCCGACGGTCACCCCGGAGCTGGTCGAGCAGTTCGCGGCGGACATCACGAGCCACGCCCGGACGTGACCGCCCGGCCGGCTCCCGCTCGGACGCGGCCGGCCCGGGCGGGAGCGCCCCGGCGTGTCAGACCGCGCCCGCGCCGAGCGCCGCGTCCAGCTCCGCCCGGTCGGGCGGCTGGGCACCGGCCCGGGAGACCGTGACGGCGGCCGCCGCGCCGGCCCGGGCCAGGAGGCCGGCGAGCGCGTCGGCGCCGAGCGCGGCAAGCGCGGTCCTGTCCCGCCCCGCGAGGGCGTCGAGGACGGCCGACATGAAGGCGTCGCCGGCCCCGACCGTGTCGACGACCGCGACGGCCGGCGTCCCGGCTGCCAGGGTGTGCGCCCGGGTCACGGCCAGCGAACCGGAGCCGCCCCGGGTGACGAGGACGACCGCCGGCCCGCGCGCCAGCCAGCGCGCCGCCACCGCCTCCAGGGGCTCGCCCGGGTACAGCCAGGCCAGGTCCTCGTCGCTCGCCTTCACCAGGTCGGCGAGGGCCACGCACCGCTCGACCCGGGCCACCGCCGCCCCGTGCTCCCCCATCAGCGCGGGCCGCACGTTCGGGTCGTAGCTGACCGTGGCCGTGGGCCGGAGCCGCCCGGTGAGGGCGAGCACGGTGGCGGCGCCCGGCTCGGTGACGGCCGCGATGGAGCCGAGGTGCACGTGACGCACCGGTTCCGGGGTCGCGGGCGGCTCGTCGGCGGTCAGCGTCCAGGCGATGTCGAAGGCGTACGTCGCCCGGCCGTGCCCGTCGAGGGTGACGACGGCCGAGGGGGTGCGCGCGGGGACGCCGCCGACGGCCAGCCGCACCCCGGCGCCGGTGAGGTGCCCGGCGACGAGCCGCCCCGAGGGGTCGTCGGCGAGCTGGGTGAGGAGGGTGGTGTCGTGGCCGAGGCGGGCGAGGCCGTAGGCGACGTTGGCGGGGCTGCCCCCGGGGTGGACGACGTCGGCGGTGCCGGGGTCGCGGACGATGTCGGCGACGCACTCGCCGATCACCAGGAAGGACATGGGGTTCACAGCTCCTTGGCATAGGTGTCCTGGCAGCCTGCCCGGCCGCCGAGGGCGTTCGGGCCGGCATGACCGGACGCGTACGCGGTTCGACGTCGCCCGCGGATCACGACCGCTCTCCGGCCGGTGTCACTATCTTGTGCGGAGGCGCCCGGAGGGGTGCGGGGTACGTGCACGTGAACGCGGGGAAGGCGGACGGGTGGAGACGGTCGGTACGGACGAAGGTCTGGAGGTCCTCGCCTTCGACGGCGGCGACGAGCTGGAGGCGTGGCTCGCCGCCCACCACGGCGACACCCCGGGCATCTGGATGCTGCTGGGCCGCAAGGGAGGCGGCCTGCCCTCGCCGACGGCCGACGAGATCCTCGACGTGACGCTGGCGTACGGCTGGATCACCGGCAAGCGCAAGGCCCGCGACGAGCGTTCCTACCTCCAGAAGATCACCCCGCGCCGGCCGCGCAGCCTCTGGTCCCAGGTCAACGTGCGCCAGGTCGAGCAGCTGCTCGCGGACGGGCGGATGCGCGAGCCGGGGCTCGCGGAGGTACGGGCGGCGCAGGCGGACGGACGGTGGGCGGCCGCGTACCCCTCCCAGAAGGACGCGACGGTCCCGGACGACCTGGCGGCGGCCCTCGCGGACCGCCCGGAGGCGGCCCGGGCCTTCGAGGCGCTCGGGAAGACGGACCGCTACCTGGTGATCCTCTCCCTCTGGCAGGCCCGCACCGCGAAGACCCGGGCGGCGCGCCTCGAACGGGCGGTGACCCGGCTGGCGGAGGACGGCAGCCCGGGCTAGCTCCTGTCCGGATCCCGCCGGGCCGGTCCGGAAGGGACCGCCTCACGGCTCCGGCGGTAGAGGACCTGGTGGGCGTCCCACTCCACGAAGGAGCCGGCGTGCTCCAGGCCGACGGCTTCCAGGAGGCGGCGGGAGCGGTGGTTGGCCTCCTGGGTGACGGCGACGACGCTCGGGGCGGTCCTCAGGACCCGGGCGACGGCCGCGGCCACCGCCTCGCGGGCGTAGCCGCTCCCCCAGTGCTCGGGCAGGAACTGGTAGGACACCTCGGTCTCACCGCCCCGTCCGGCCTCCTCGACGGTGACGAGGCCGAGCACCACGCCGTCCTCGGCCCGCACGACGGCGTGGCATCCGGGCGCGCCGACGATCCGCCGCTGCCGGATGCGGACGACCGACGGGATGACCGGCCCGCCCAGGTGGCGCCGCACCTCCGGGTCGGTCCAGAGGCGGGTGACGGCGGGCAGGTCCGCGCCGCGCACGGGCCGCAGCAGCAGCCGGTCGGTGCGGAGGGCGTCCTCGTGCGGCGCCCCGGCGCGGCCGGGGTGCGCCGGGCGGGGGGACGGCGAGACGGTCATGTCTCCGATCATCGCAGGCCGGCGGAGGTTCCGGCCGCGGACGGTCCGGCGCCGCGGCTGCGGACGAGGGGGAGGAAGACCTCGTCGACGATCTCGACGAGGACGTCGTCGGGGGCGCTGGGCACGCCCCGGACCACGAACTCGTTGCGGAGCAGGACGACGGCGACGGTGGCGACCCGGGGGTGCAGCGCCTCCGGGGCGGCCTCGCCGCGCGCGACCGCCCGGCCGAGGACGGTGAGCCAGGGGGCGGCGGCGGCCTCGCCGGACTGGTCCTGGAGGCCGGCGAGGAATTCGGCGGCCCCTCCGGCGGCGGCGAGGAGTTCCCGCAGGACGGCGCCGAGCGGCGAGCTCCAGTGGCGGTTGGCCTGCCGCAGCAGTTCCAGGGCGTCGCCGCGGAGGCCACCGGTGTCGGGGACGGGGGCGGTGGTGGCGAGCCGCTTGTAGGCGGCGGTGCCGAGGGCCAGGCGGTGGGGCCAGCGGCGGTAGAGGGCGTTCTTGTTGGTGCCGGCGCGGGCGGCGACCTTGTCCATGGTCATGCCGGCGAAGCCGGACTCGGCGAGTTCCGACGCGGCGGCGTCGAGGATCGCGTCCTCCAGCGCGGCGCCGCGCCGCCGGGTCCGCCCGGGCTCCGTCCGCCGCTCCCCCGCCTCCCGCACCATGGCCACCCCTTCTCCGGTACCGGTCGTACCTCCCCATCTTCCTTGCCCGCCCACCGCCGGCCCAATTAAGGTACGGTCAGTACCTTAATGGGCATGTGGCGAACGAGGGCGGGAGCGGATCATGCGCGCCAGAGGCATCAGCTACGACACGGGGTTCGTGCGGCACGGGCGGAACTCCCGCCGCGCCTTCGAGCCGGAGACCGTCCGCCGGGAGCTGGAGATCATCCGGGACGACCTCCACTGCACGGCCGTCCGCGTGATGGGCGGCGACCCGGACCGGATCGAGCGGGCGGCCGGGTACGCGGCCGACCTGGGTCTGGAGGTCTGGTTCTCGCCGTACCCCCTCGAAGAGACCGGTGCCGGCATGCTCGCGCTCTTCGCGGACTGCGCGGAGCGCGCGGAACGGCTGCGGCGGCGCGGCGCCGACGTCGTCTTCGTGACGGGCGCCGAACTGAGCCTCATGAACCCGGGGTTCCTCCCCGGCGCCGACACCGACGAGCGGGTGGCGCTGCTCCGCCGCCCGGACGCGCTGCGGGCGGCGCTCGGCGGGGCCCGGGCCCGGGTGAACGCCTTCCTCGCCGAGGCGGCGGCGGTGGTCCGCGCCCGCTTCGCGGGCCCGGTCACCTACGCCTCCGTCCCCCTCGAAGCGGTCGACTGGACGCCCTTCGACGTGGTCTCGGTGGACGTCTACCGCTCGGCGGAGATCGCCGACGGCTTCGCCGAGGGGGTGCGGGGCATGGTCGCTGCGGCCCGCGGCAAGCCGGTGGCGGTCACCGAGTTCGGCGCGGCCTGCTACCGCGGCGCGGGCGACCGGGGCGCGCTGGGCCTGGAGGTCGTCACGTACGACGCGTCGGGCCCGGTCCGGCTGACCGGGGCGTACGAGCGGGACGAGGAGGGCCAGGCCGCGTACCTGCGCGAACTCCTCGCCGTCTTCGAGGAGGCGGGCGTCGACACGACCTTCGTCTTCACCTTCGCGCTCCACGACCACGTCCACCGCCCGGACGGCGATCCGCGCGCGGACCTGGACCTGGCGAGCTACGGGGTGGTGAAGGTGTACGAGGACCGGAAGGGCACGCGCTACCCGGACCTGACGTGGGAGCCGAAGGCGGCCTTCGGCGCGGTGGCCGACCACCACCGCGCGGCGAAAGGGAGATGAGGCGCGGTCAGCCGGCCAGCAGGGCCCGTACGGCGTCCCAGTCCGCGTCCATCGGCGCGACGGCCTCCCGCCCCGTCGACACGTCCTTGTACCCGCTGGAGGTGACCACGCATACCACGGGCCCGTCCTCGTCCGCAGGATCCGGCCCGTGCGCGCGCAGGCCGGCGAGCCCAGCGGCGGCCGACACCTCGCACCAGACGCCCTGAGCGGCCAACTCGTCCCGCGCCGCCTGGAATTGAGCCTCCGTCACCGTGCGCGCGGCGCCACCGGTGCCCCGGACGGCCAGCACCCCGCGGTAGCTGTTCACCTCGCAGTCGATGGCGTAGGCGGCGGTCGGGCCGACGGGCACGCGCGCGGCCGGTCGGCCGGACCGCAGCGCCTCCGTGAGCGCGCCCGCGGCCGCCGGCTCGGCACCGTACATCCGGGGCACGGACCCCGTCACCCCCAGCCGGACCAGCTCCTGGAAGCCCTTCGCGACCCCGAACAGCAACTCGCCGTAACCGGTGGGCACATGGACGGCGGCAGGGGCCCGGCCGAGCGCGAGCGCGATCTCGTACGCGATCGTCTTGTACCCCTCCGGGCCGAACGGGTGACCGGTGTGCGCGGAGTCGGTGACGCTGCTGACCGACTGGAAGCCGAGTTCGCCCACGATCCGCCGCATCAGCGGCCGCACGGAGGCGTACGGGACGGTGAGCACGGTCGCGCCGTAGGCCCTCAGGTGGGAGGCGACGGCGGGCGGCGCGTCCGGCGAGGTGAACACCGCGCACGGCAGCCCGGCGCGGGCCGCGTACGCGGCGGCCGCCGCGCCGTGGTTGCCGGAGGAGGAGACGACGACGCCCCGCGCGCCGGAGGCCACGGCGGCGCTCACCGCCACCCGGTTCAGCCGGTCCTTGTGGCTCCACGTCGGGTTGCGCGACTCGTCCTTCACCCACACCCCGCCGGCCAGCTCCACCAGCGGCGTGTTCCCCTCCCCCAGGCCGGGCGCGGCCAGCGGCGGCAGCAACGGCGCCCACCGTTCGAGCCCGTGCGCGGCAGACGCGTCGAACAGGTCAGCGGGCACCGCGTCGTAGTCGTACTCCACCTCCAGGGGATAGGCGACCTCCTCGGTGGAGGTCACTGGACATCCGGCGGTGAGCGGCGGCCACAGCGGGTGCCGCACGGACGGGTCGGCGAGCGAACGCTGGGCACGGGCGAGAGACGTCACGAGAAGCCTTCCTGCGGGAACGGGAACGTCAGGGGCGGGCGGAGCTCACGGCACGCGGACGCCGGGGCCGGGCAGGCCCGCCCGGTCCAGCAGCTCGTGGAGGCGGCGGGCGGACAGGTTCGGGTTGGCCGCCGCGCCCTCCGCCGTCGCGGGGTCGTCGAGCAGCGCCGCGAGCGCGTCCTCGTCGCGCAGGGCCGGGTGGGCCGCGGCCGCCCGGCGCACCCGCTCGTCGGGGTCCGCGAGCAGGTGTACGGGCGCCCGGTCCAGGCCGGGGTCGGCGGCGGCCAGGGCACGGACCTCCGGATCGTCGTGGCCGAGCAGGTGCTGGAGGCCGGTGCGGGGCATCCCGGGCAGGGTCAGCAGGTGCCGCCGCTGCCGGGGACGCGCGACGAAGGTGGCGAGGACGACCTCCGGCGGCGCCAGCGGGTGGAGGCAGGCGAGCCGGTGCCGCACCTCGGGGTCGGGGTCCCCGGCCAGCCTCGCGACCAGGTCGGCGGGCAGGGCGGGGTGGCTCGCGGCGACCCGGCGGAGGATCGCGTGCCCGGACACGGCGCAGGCCGCGTACCAGCTCGCGTCCGGCCCGTGGGGCGCCCAGGCGTCCGGCTCGGGGATCGGACAGTCGCAGTCCACGGCGTGCCGACCCACCACGCCGTCGATGGCGGCGCGCTCGGCCCAGGTCCGGGGCAACGGGTGCGCCGCGGCCCGTGCCCGGACGGACTCGTCCGGGTCCTCGGCCAGTTCCGCCAGGAGGGCCGCGTCCACGTCGGCCCGGGCCGCCACGCGTTCGCGGACCTCGGGGTCCGGCTCCCGGACGAGGCGGACGACGACGTGGTACGGCGTGTGGCGGTTCTGCGCCAGCGCCCACAGGTTGCGCCGCTCGGCGAGGCACGCCTCGGCCACGGCGTCGGTGACGGGCCGATTGGTGAGCAGGTCCGCCCGGTGGTGGCAGTCCCGCTCCGGGAGATCGGCCTCCATGGCGACGGGGTCCAGCTCCCTGATCCGCCGGGCGATCGCCGCGCGCACCCCGGGATCCGGATCGGCCGACAGGGCCGCGCGCCGTGCCGGGACGAGCTCGTCCCCCATGTTGTTCACCCCCATGGCGCGGAGCGCGGGGTGCGGGTGCTCGTGCAGCCCGCGCCAGAAGGACAGCGGGATCTGCCCCGAGAAGGGCAGCTGGCCGGCGATCTCGGCCGCCGTGAGCATCCCGTCCTCCGCCACCCCCTCCGCCGTCAGGAGCGCTTCGAGGACGGCGTCCGGCAGGGGCCGCGGCCTGCGGGGGCGGGGACGGGGACCGGTGGCGAGGTCCGCGCGCACGAGGCTGGAGGGGTCGTCCACCAGCCTGCCCCGCTGGGCGGGTTCGGCGTGGGGATTGCCGGCGAACGCGCGGCGGACGGCCCGGTCCGGGTGCGCGACCACCGCGTCGACGACGTCGTCGGGAAGGTCCCGTTCCCCGCAGAGGGTGTGCCACGCCGGCCGCCCGGCCGGGTCGAGGAGGCGTATCAGGACGTCGGGCGCGGCGGCCCGGTTGGCGGCGACGCCCCGGAGCCAGGCGTCCCGGAGGGACGAGGAGGCGGAGGAGGCGGAGGAGGCGGAGGAAGGGGACGGCATCGGAACATCCTGTCAGGGCGCACGCCGTGACGGGCCGCCGGTGCTCCGGGGCCGCCTCCCGCCGGACGCCGGTAGCCTGGGCGCGAGACGACGACAGGGGGGCACGAGTGGGGCGCGGGACCATCAGACGGGCCGCGGGGACGGTGACGTTCCTGGACGTTCTCCGGAGCCCGGGCAGACTGCGCGACATGGTGCCGGGAGCGGGCGGGGGCCGCGCCGAGGCCGATGTGGCGGCGCTGCGCGGGGGCGAGGCGCGCGAGGTGTCCGCGTTCGCACGAGAGGGGAGCCGCCTCCGGCAGGGCTCGCTGATCCTGGACACGGGAGCGGAGTCGCCGGTGGTGTGGCGGCCGTACCGGTTTCCCGGGCGAGCGGGCGACGGCGTACCGCTGACCGCGCCGTTCCACGTCCACGGGGCGGGACCGGTCACCGGCCCGGGAAGCGCCTCGGTCGACCGGAGCGTCTTCCGCCTGCTCTCCGTCCAGGCGTCCGACCGCTCCTGGGAACTCGCCGTCCCCGCGGTGGACGTGCCCCTCGTCCGCGCGGCGCTGCAGGGGGCTGGGGCCGGGTCGCCGGGCCGGGCCTGAGTCTCAGGGCGGGCCTGGGCGGTGAGGCCCGAGGTCCGGCTCGTACGAGCCGGACCGGCCGGCTTCGGTCAGCGGGAGTGCATGCGGCGGCGCAGGGCCTCCAGGGCGCCCGGCCGGCGGCCCGGGACACGGCGGCGGAGCGCCAACAGGGTGGGGCCGAGCGCGCGGGCGCGGGCCGCGTCGGTGATCTGCTCCCACTGGTGGTGCGCCCGGTCCACCGCGCCCTCGACGTCCCGGTCGTCCGGCTGCTGGCGCAGTCCCAGCCGCGCCTCGGCCACCGCGAGCCAGAGTTCGCAGCTGCGGGCCGGCTCCCCCGCCAGCCGCGCGAGGTCCGCCCGCACCTCCATCCAGTGCACGGCCTCCCCCGAACGGGGCCCGAACCTCCGCAGCGCGTCCCGCTCCCACGCCGCCGCCATCTCCGCCGCCTCCGCGTGCCGTCCGGCCATCGCGGCCGACAGGATCGCGGGATGCGGATCGTGCGGGGCCGGCTCCGCCGGCGCGGCGGGCCCGTAGGCGGCGCGGCGCGGGTCCACCGGCGCCGCCGCCCCGGCCGCCCGCAGGGGAGCGGGCGGGACGGCGGGCGCGGGAGGCACGGGTGGCGCGGGGGCCGCGGCGGGAGGAACCGGGGGCATCGGCGGGACGGCCTTCTCCAGGACCGGACTCCCCGCGGCCTTCCCCTTGGCCGGAACCAACTTCATGGTGCCGGAGGACAGTTCGAGCTCCTCGGGAGCCGGAGCCGGGACGATCGCGGCGGGAGGGGAAGCCGGGGTCGGCGCGGACTCGGGCTCAGGCGCGGGCTCGGGTGCGGCCTCGACCTCAGGACCGGCCTTCGATCCGACCGGTTCGGCCGGTGCCGGTACGGGCGGAGCCGGAGCGGCCGGAGCCGGAGCGGCCGGAGCCGGTGCCGCCTCGACCTCCGCCTCGACCTCCGCCTCGACCTCCGCCTCGGCCGACGCCTCGCCCTCCGCCGCCGCAGCGGCTGCGGCTGCCGGCACAGGCGTCGCCGGTACGGGCGGTGCCGCCGCGAACCCCGCGGGCAGAGGAGGCACCCCGCTCGGGGCCGGCGGCCCGGCCGGAACGGGAACGGCGGCCGGAGTCGGGGAGACCACCGGCACCGGCACGGCCACCGGCACCCCCTCACCGGCAGGCACCGGCACCTGCACCGCCACCGACACCGCCGCCCCCCGCACCCGCGGCTGCGGCACCGGCGGCGCCGCCTGCCCGCCCGGGGCGAGGAACAGCGCCTGCTCGGACCGGGTGCGGGCGGCCGCCTCCGCGTGCAGGGCCGGGAACGGGAGGCGGACGCCGGCCCGCCACTGGTCGGCCCAGGCACGGAGGTAGTCGGGGGTGGCCCGCTCGCCCCGGCGCGGGGACGGGATCACCCGGGCGTAGAGCGCCGGAGCCGGGTTGAGGCGCAGCAGGTCCGCGCCGGCGCCGAGGCGGGTCCACGCCTCCGGGTCGGCGACGAGATCGGCGACGACCGTCGTCGATCCGGCCGGACGGACGGCCGCCGCCTCCGCGAGCCAGTGCCAGGGCAGGGCGGTGTAGCGGAGGGCCGCCGAGGTGCTGCGGGCCAGCGCCAGGTGGGGCAGCTGCTGCCGGCGGTCCAGGTGGAGCTGGCCGGCGAGGAAGACCACGAGCGGGCCGGGGCTCTGCGCGGCGGCGCGCAGCCGGGTGAGGACGGTCTGCGGGTCGACGGGGTCGGCGAGTTCGACGAGCGTCGCGGTCGCCGTGCCGGTGAGGACACCGGGCGGCACCGCGGCGAGCGCGGGCAGCACGGAGGCCGCGTCCATGGTGCGCCCGCGTCCCGCGGGCGCCGCCGCGAGCAGCACCGCCGTGCCCGCCGGGACCGAGGTCACCGCCGCCTCCCCCGTGTCCGTGCCCACCGCGCCCGCCGTACCGTTCGCCTCGTCGCTCACCACATGTGCACCGTAACCCGTTGTGTCGTGGCCGATAACGGCCGGGCCTTTGACATATGCCGGAAGCACCACCGGATCGAGTGTTGCCAAACCCCTTACGGCCGCTCCGCCCCTGTGCCACAGTCGTCTCCAGGACCCGTTCCCACCCGGGCCGCGCCGCGCCTGTATCGGAGTACGACATGCCGTCCCCTCTGTTCGCGGACCACCCCGCCCAGCCTCCTGAGCCGGGCGCCGTGGACGCGCTGATCTCGCAGACGAGCCGTCTGCGCGGCGAGGTCGACGCCGTACGCCGGGACGCCGCCGCCCACGACGACGATCCCCAGCAGCGCTGGCAGCGCGCGCTCTGCGATCTGGCGATGCATCAACTCGACGACCTCAGGGCGCAATTCGGCCAGCTCCGCGACGGCGCCCCCGCCCCGACGCTCCCCGCCCCCGAGGACGCCGCGCCCGTGGACGGGCCGCCCGAGGAGGAGGGGCTCGTCTTCGACGGCTCCTTCACCAGCGACGCCGGCGCCGCCTACGGCGAGGCGCCCGCGCGCACCGGTTCGCTCCTCACCCGCGTCGGCAGCGCCGAGTGGAACCTGCTGACCGACGAGGTGAGCTGGTCCGAGGAGCTCTTCCAGATCTTCGGCCGTTCCCGCGAGCTGGGCCCCATGTCGCTCGACGAGATGCCCACGGTGGTCTTCTCCGAGGACCAGCCGCGCCTCCAGGCGATGGTGACGGACTGTCTGATCGACGGGAAGCCGATCGACGGCGAGTTCCGGATCGTCCGCACGGACGCCAAGGTCCGCACCGTGCACATGACCGGCGAGCCGGTCCTCGACACCGACGGCTGCACGGCCTCCATGTGGGCCGTCTTAAGGGACGTCAGCGAACTGCGGCGCAGCGAAAGGGCCGTCCGGGAGAGCCGGGACAGCCTGGAGCACAGCCGGCAGATCGAGCGCACCGAGCGCCGGGTCGCCGTCGAGCTCCAGGAGGCCGTCCTCCCGCCGTGGCGCGGCTCGCTCCGCTTCGCGCACGGCGGCCCCGCCCCGCTGGACGTCGCCGGGCACTACTTCCCCGCCGCCTCCACCGGCCTGATCGGCGGCGACTGGTACGACGCCCTCGCCCTGCCCGCCGGCGACGCGCTGCTCACCGTCGGCGACCTCACCGGCCACGGCGTGGCCGCGACCTCCTCGATGGCGATGCTGCTCGGCGCGCTCCGCGGCATGGCCGTGGCCGGGATCCGGCCGGGCGCCCTGATGGGCCACCTCAACCAGCTCCTGGAGACCTCCGGCCAGCCCGCGCTGGGCAGCGCGATGTGCTGCCGCTACGACCCGGTGGCGCAGACCCTCACCTGGGCACAGGCCGGCCACCCCGCCCCGCTGCTGTTCCGCGGCGGAACGGGGCGTCCGCTGCGCCGCCCGGAGGGCGTCCTCCTCGGGGCGACGCGAGCGGTCGCGTACGAGGAGACCGAGACCCGGCTCCACCCGGGCGACGTGCTCGTGCTGCACACCGACGGTATGACCCGGGGCGCCGACGTCCTCGACGACACCGGCGTGGCACGGCTGCTCGACCTCGCCCCCCGGCTGGCGGAGGCGCGGGACGCGCAGGAGTGCCTGCGGTCGGTCCTGGAGGAGTTCGGCGAGGAAGCCCGCGAGGACGACGCCTGCGTGATGGTGGTCCGCGTCGGATCCTGAGGCAGGCGAGTTCTCCGGAGCCACGGCCCGGCACGTCGGGGCGTCTTCCGGGTCCCCCGCACGAGGAGTCGTGCGCCCGGCATGCCGGAGCACGGTCCGGTGCGTCCGCTCCGTCCCTCCCTGTACCGCTGCCCGGGGACGCGCCCGCTCTCAGGCCAGTCCCGATCGCGGGGCCTCCGGCGAGCGCGGCAGCTCGACCTCCAGCTCGGCGCGCAGGTCCTCGATCTTCGAGTAGCCCGCGTACTGGCCGGTGAGCCGGTACATCTCGCGCAGCCGGTGCCACGTCCGGTGCGAGGAGGTCTCGCCCATGGAGATCAGGGCCAGCCGGGCGTAGCGGTCCGCCTGCTCGGGGTCGTCGGCGATGAAGCACGCCGAGGCCATCGAGATGTGGTCGAAGAGCTTCGAGCGGTCGTGCCCGTCGCGCCGCAGGTCCAGGGCGAGCCGGGCATGGCGCTGCGCGGTCACCGCAGCCGTCGGGTCGTGCTCCGCGAGGGTCCGGTAGGCCAGGGCCTGCATGCCGTGCATGTCGGCCTCGTCGAAGCTCTGCATCCAGTTCGGCGTCTTCTCGTTCCGGTCGGAGACGAAGAGGTCCTCCGCCTCGCCGAGGGTGCGGCGCATCGCCTGGCCGTGCCCCATCGACGCCTGCGCCCACGCCTCGATGGTGTGGAACATCGCCTGGGTGCGCGGCAGCAGCCGCTCCCCCGCGCCGGACTTGGCCAGCTTCATCAGGTCGAGGGCGTCGTCGGGACGGCCCAGGTGGACCATCTGGCGGGCGGCCCGGGAGAGCGCCTCGCCGGCCCGGGGCCGGTCGCCGCTCTCGCGCGCCGCGTGGGTGGCGATGACGAAGTACCGCTGGGCGGTGGGTTCGAGACCCACGTCGTGGGACATCCAGCCCGCCAGGACGGCGAGGTTGGCCGCGACGCCCCACAGCCGGCGCTGGAGGTGCTCGGCGTGGCGGTACGCCAGCATGCCGCCCACCTCGTTCAGCTGGCCGACCACGGCCTTGCGCTGGAGGCCGCCGCCCCGGGACGCGTCCCAGGCGCGGAAGACCTCCACGGAACGCTCCAGCGCCTCGATCTCCTCCGACCCGATGGGGGCGGCCTCGTAGCGGTCGTACCCGGCGGGGTCGGCGTGGAGGGGATCGGTGGCCCGGGGGGCCGCGGCGGGGCGGGAGGGCTCGGTCCTGAGCCAGTCGTGCAGGGAGCTGTTGAGTGCGGATCCGGCGGTGAGCGCGATACCCGCGCCCATCAGGCCGCGTCGGTTGAGCATGAGGTCCATTCCCGTGAATTCGGTGAGGACCGCAGCCGTACGGTCGGGAGCCCAGGGCATTCCGTCAGGGTTCTCGTCGTTGTTCCTGACGGCCTGCCGTGTTCCGGCACGCCCGCGTCGTACGAACCCGAGGTCCTCGATGGTCACGACACGACCGAGTCGCTCGGTGAACAGGGCGGCCAGCACCCGGGGGACGGGATCGCGCGGGGTCTCCCCCTTGTCGATCCAGCGCCTCACCCGCGAGGTGTCGGTCGACAGCTGGGGGTGGCCCATGGCCGCCGCCTGCCGGTTGACCAGTCTCGCGAGTTCGCCCTTGGACCAGCCGGCGAGGCCGAAGAGGTCCGCCAGGCGGGTGTTGGTCTGTCCTGTCACGTCTAAGCCCCCAGGTTCTCGGCTGAGTTGACAGTAGCCCGCTGTCATAGGGCTGGCGACTATTCGCCAGGGTTCGCCAGGGTGCGCTCAGTGTTCCGCTACCCGGGCGCGGGTGTGATGTAGGTATGCGCCACCCCGCCCCGTCGACCGGCCCTCATTTTCCCCAGGGTGCGGACCGGGGGCGGGCGGGGCGACGCACGCGATTCGTCGGCACACGAAGGGATCTGTCACCTCCATGTACACAGCATCGTCCTCCGTGTCCGCCCCGCCCCGGCCGCAGACCCGCCTGGTGCCGGCCGGCGGACCGTACCTCGCCCCCACGCCGCGGGGCACCCGGCCGCGTTCCTGGGCGGCCGGGACCGGCACCGGACCCGGTGCCCAGGTCAGCGGCCGGATCGACCTCTCCGGTCCGCAGGGGGCGCAGCTGAAGGTCGCCATCGCCTCGGTGCAGCGGATCTGCCCGGAGTTCAACCCGGTGCAGGTGCTGCGGCGCAGCGGCCGGTCCGTCCTGATCGTCGGGACGACCGGACGCACCACGGCGGTGGCGAAGTGTTTACTGGACCACTCCTCCGCGTGGGTCGAGCGGTTCCGGCACGAAATAGCGTCCTACCGCTCCTTCGTCCGCCACCGTCCGCCGGTGCGCGTGCCGCGGCTCATCGCCGCGGACCCGGACAACTGCACGCTGGTGATCGAGCGGATGCCCGGGCGGGCCGCGGCGCTCTCGCGCCACCCCGTGGAGGCCCCGCCGCGCGCCGACGTGCGGGCCGCGCTGGGGGCGATCGCCCGGCTCAACGCCTGGCGGCCGCCGGCCGGGACGTTCGACGCGCCGCTGGACTACGGCGCGCGGATCGCGCGCTACCACGAGCTGGGTCTCTTCACCGACCGGGACCGTGACGACCTGCAGAAGCTGCTGCACGGTCTCGCCCACGCGGGCGGCCGGCAGGGCATGGGTCAGTTCTGTCACGGTGACGCCCTGCTCTCCAACATCCTCCTCTCCCCCGCCGGTCCGGTCCTGGTCGACTGGGAGCACGCCGGCTGGTACCTGCCCGGTTACGACCTGGCGACGCTCTGGGCGGTGCTCGGTGACGCGCCGCTCGCCCGACGCCAGATCAGCCAGATGGCACAGCAGCAGGGCCCGGCCGCCCGGGACGCCTTCCTGGTGAACCTGATGATCGTGCTGACGCGGGAGATCCGGACGTACGAGACGGCCGTCCAGCGGACCATGAAGGAGGCCCCGCCGGCGGGCACGGTGCCGGTGCCGTCGGGGGCGCTGGCCCCCGGGGAGGAACAGCGGCTGCTGCTGAGGCGGCTGCACGACGACTGCGCCATGGCACGGCGGGCCGTGCGCGCGGCGGTCGGGACGCGCTGACGTCCCGGCCGGGAGACGGGGGTTGCGCCGCGCACCCGGTGCCGACACACCGGGAGTGCGGCGCTTCGCCGTCTCCCGGGGCCTCATTGGTCGAGACCACCGACGCGCCGCCGGTGGGCGGGCCGTCAGGGCGAAAGTCGGCCCGTCCGGCCCGCGGAACCGCCCTGACGTGGGAACTCGCCTTCGGCGAGGGGTGATTGACGGATGCTCCGGGAGCCGCTACCCCTGTACGGGTTCGGTCCCGCACGCCCCCGTGTCACCCCCCGCCCCTGGAGGCTGCCTTGCTCCGTTCCGCGTCCCGAGGACGTGTGCTCTCCGTCGCCGCGTCCGCGGCCCTGCTGCTCCCCCTGCTCTCGGGCGCGCCACCGGCCGGCGCCGACGCGCCGGTGGCGGACTCGCTCCAGGGCCAGTTCGCGGCGGCCGCCGAGCGCCACGGCGTGCCACAGAGCGTGCTGCTCGCGGTCGCGTACCTCCAGTCGCGGTGGGACGGCCACGCCGGCGCGCCCAGTGTGACCGGCGGCTACGGGCCGATGCACCTCACCGACACGGCGACGGCGCTGGCCCGCTCGGTGCCGCACCACTCGGAGGACGGCGAGGACGCGCGCGGTGACGCCGCCCGGCCCGCCCGTACCGGGGCCGCCGCCGAGCTGCCGGCGCCCGGGGACCTGCCGGACCGGCTGCGGACGCTGGAGCGGGCGTCGGCGCTCTCCGGGATCCCGGCGGAGGAGCTGCGGACCTCGACGGCGGCGAACATCGAGGGCGGCGCCGCGCTGCTCGCGGCGGCCCAGCGGGAGTCCGGTCTGGCGCCGAGCGCGGATCCGGCCGACTGGTACGGGGCGGTGGCCCGGTACTCGGGCGCCGACGACGCGGCCACGGCGGCGGCGTACGCGGACGACGTCTTCGACGTGATCCGCACCGGTGAGGAGCGGGTCACCGACAGCGGGCAGCGGGTGGCGCTGCCCGCGGCTCCGGGCGTGGCGCCGGAGACCGGCCAGGTGGCGGCGCTCGGGCTGCGCGCGCCGCTGGCCGGCCCGGTGGAGTGCCCGACGACGGTGGCGTGCGAGTGGATCCCGGCGCCGTACGAGGAGTTCGGCGACGGCGACTACGGGAACCACGACAAGGCGGACCGGCCGGTCTCGCAGTCGATCGACTACATCGTCGTCCACGACACCGAGGCGACCTGGGACGTCACCCTGAAGCTGGTGCAGGACCCGACGTACGTCTCCTGGCAGTACTCGCTGCGCTCCTCGGACGGGCACGTCGCCCAGCACCTGCCGCTCAAGGACGTCGGCTGGCACGCCGGGAACTGGTACGTGAACGCGAAGTCCGTGGGCCTGGAGCACGAGGGCTTCCTGACCGCCCCGGACTCCTGGTACACGGAGGCGATGTACCGGAGTTCGGCGCGGCTCGTGCGGTACCTGGCCGAGCGGTACGACATCCCGCTGGACCGGCAGCACGTCATCGGGCACGACAACGTGCCGGGCACGGTGACGTCGTCCATCCGCGGCATGCACACCGACCCGGGTCCGTACTGGGACTGGGCGCACTACTTCCGGCTGCTGGGCCGCCCGCTGACGCCGAGCGCGGGTCCGGGCTCGGGCGTGGTGACGATCCGGCCCGCGTACCGGGAGAACCGGCCGGTGTACACGGGGTGCGCGCAGGCCGGGGAGGCGTGCGCGCCGCACGGCAGCGGCGCCGTGCGCCTGCACACCGCGCCGAGCGCCGACGCGCCGCTGGTGAAGGACATCGGTCTGCGGCCGGGCGGGCAGGACTCCACGACCGGGGTCAACGACACCGGGGCGCGGGCGTCGACGGGGCAGAGCTACGCGGTGGCGGAGCGCCGGGGCGACTGGACGGCGATCTGGTACCTGGGGCAGAAGGCGTGGTTCCACGACCCGAAGGCGGCGCCGGCGGCCGTGGGCACCCGCGGGCTGGTGCTCACGCCGCGCGAGGGGCTCGCGGAGGTGCCGGTGTACGGGCGGGCCTATCCGGAGGCTTCGGCGTATCCGGCGGGGGTGCCGGTGCAGGCGGTGTCGCCGCTGCCCTACCGGCTGCTCGCGGGGCAGAGGTACGTGGTGGGGCACAGGACGCCCGGCGAGTACTACTACGCACCGGTGTTCGACAGCAGCAAGCACACGGTCGTGCGCGGCCAGGAGGAGTACTACCAGATCCAGTTCGGCCATCGCATCGCCTTCGTGAAGGCGGCTGACGTGCGGGTTTCCCGGGGCTGAGCCGGGCTGGCCGAAAGGCGTGGGGTGGTGCCGGAGTCCCTTTCCAGCACCACCCTTTCCTCTGCTCATACGACTATTCCCGAGCCCGCGTCCGGGGCCCGGGACAGGGGTAAGGCTGGGCCGGAACAGCACCCTTCCACCGGAAAGGCCCGTCCGCACATGCCTCAGCCCTTCGCCATGCCGGATTTCTATGTCCCGTATCCGGCGCGCCTCAACCCCCATGTGGAGGCCGCCCGGACGCACACCCGGGACTGGGCCCGCGCGATGGGGATGCTGGAGGGCTCCGGGGTCTGGGAGACGGCCGACCTCGACGCGCACGACTACGCGCTGCTCTGCGCCTACACCCACCCGGACTGCGACGAGGACGCGCTGAACCTCGTCACCGACTGGTACACGTGGGTCTTCTTCTTCGACGACCACTTCCTGGAGGTCTTCAAGCGCACCCAGGACCGGGACGGCGGCAAGGAGTACCTCGACCGGCTGCCGCGCTTCATGCCGGCCGACCCCGCCCACGGCATGCCCGATCCGGTGAACCCCGTGGAGGCCGGCCTCGCCGACCTGTGGCGGCGCACCGTCCCCGCGATGTCCGACGGCTGGCGGCTCCGCTTCGCCGAGGCCACCGAGGCCCTCCTGTACGAGTCCCTGTGGGAGCTCGACAACATCAACGAGGGCCGGATCGCCAACCCCCTCGAGTACATCGAGATGCGCCGCAAGGTCGGCGGCGCGCCCTGGTCCGCCGGACTCGTGGAGTACGCCGCCGGGGCCGAGGTCCCCGGCCGGGTCGCGGGCGCGCGCCCGCTGCGGGTGCTCCGCGACGCCTTCTCGGACGCCGTCCACCTGCGCAACGACCTCTTCTCCTACCAGCGCGAGGTCGAGGACGAGGGGGAGAACAGCAACGGCGTGCTCGTCCTGGAGCACTTCCTCGGCTGCTCCACCCAGGAGGCCGCCGAGGCCGTCAACGACCTGCTGACCTCCCGGCTCCACCAGTTCGAGAACACCGCCCTCACCGAGGTCCCCGCGCTCGCCGTCCAGGAGGGCCTCACCCCGCTGGAGTGCGCGGCGATCGGCGCGTACACCAAGGGGCTCCAGGACTGGCAGTCCGGCGGCCACGAGTGGCACATGCGGTCCAGCCGGTACATGAACGAGGGCATGGCCGACGCCTCCGCCGCGGCCCCGGCGCTCGGCACCGGGGTGTTCGACATCCGCACCCTGCTCGGCGGCCGGGCCGCCGAGGCGCGGACGCGCAGCCTCACCCACACGCCGCACCGGCCCGTCGGCCCCTCCCCGCTGCCCGACTTCGAGCTCCCCTACCCGCTCACCGTCAACCCCCACCACCAGGAGGCCAGGCGCCGCTCCGAGGACTGGGCCGAGGCCATGGGGCTGCTCGACGACATCTGGGACCGGCCGCTGATGGAGGGCTTCGACCTCGCCCTCTGCTCGGCCGGCATCGACCCCGACGCCACCCTGGAGGAGCTGGAGCTCAGCGCCCTCTGGCTGACCTGGGGCACCTATGCCGACGACTACTACCCGATGGTCTTCGGCCGGCCGCGCGACCTCGCGGGCGCCCGGGCGCAGACCGCGCGGCTCAAGGCGTGCCTGCCCGTCGACGACCCGGCCACCGCACCGGACTTCGCCGGGAACGCGCTGGAACGCGCCCTCGCCGACGTGTGGGCCCGGACCGCCGGTCCCATGGGCCGGGAGGCGCGGGCCGAGCTGTGGACCGCGCTCGACGCGATGCTGGAGAGCTGGATGTGGGAGCTCCACAACCAGGCCCAGCACCGGGTGCCGGACCCCGTCGACTACGTGGAGATGCGGCGCAGCACCTTCGGCTCCGAACTGACCATGCTGATGGGCCGGCTCCGCCGTGCCGACGCGCTCCCGGCGGCGCTGCACCGTTCGGGCACCGTCCGCAGCCTGGAGAACGCGGTGGCGGACTACGGGGCGCTCGTCAACGACCTCTTCTCGTACCAGAAGGAGGTCGAGGTCGAGGGCGAGCTGCACAACGGCGTGCTCGTCCTGGAGAAGTTCTTCGACGTCGACCGGGAGACCGCCGTCGGCATGGTGCACGAGCTGATGCGGGGCAGGCTGCGCCAGTACGAGCACCTGAAGCAGCGTGAAGTCCCCCTGATGTACGCCCACTTCGAGCTGGACGCCGAGGGCATGGCGGCCTTCGAGGCACGGCTGCGGGAGCTGGAGGACTGGCTCGCGGGCGTCCTGCACTGGCACCGGAGCGTACGGCGGTACGGGGCCGGCGACGTCCACGCGGGCGCCGGGACCCCGCTGCTCCGCGAGCGCGCCGGGGAGACGGCCCCGGTGCCCGACTGGACCACGCCGCACGGCCTCGGCACCACGGCGGCACGCGTCGCGACCGCCTTCGCCGGCACCGCGTCCTGACGGCCGGAAGGGCCGCCCCGGAATCCGGGGCGGCCCTGGGGACGTCATCGGGGGCCGCGGCCCCGGAGTTCGTCGAGTTCGCGGCGGTCACGCTTGGTGGGGCGGCCGGCGCCGCGGTCGCGGACGGCGGCGAGGGCCACGTGCTCGCGCGGCGGCGGGGGCGGGCTGTTGTCCACGTACGCCTCGGCCGCCACTGGCGGGCCGACCCGCTTGACGTGCAGCTCCTTGACCTCGACGATCCGCTCCCGGCCGCCGTGGAAGACCCGGATCTCGTCCCCCGGCTTCACGGACTGGGCGGGCTTGGCCCGCTCGCCGTTGACCTTGACGTGCCCGGCCCGGCAGGCCGCGGCGGCCTGCGAGCGGGTCTTGGTGAGCCGTACGGCCCAGATCCAGGCGTCGACGCGTGCGCTCATCGGCCCCCGCCCCCGCTCAGCCCTGCTGGAACAGCTCGGCGGGGAGCGGCTTGAGCAGCGCGTACAGGTCGTCGGTGATCGGCCGGTCCCAACTGGCGATCGTCACCAGGACGTTGTCGCTGCGGTCGAACTGGACGCAGGAGATGCGGCTCTCGGAGAGCTTGAGACGGCGCACGATGAGGAGGTTGTCGCCCTGCATGACGGGGACGTCCTCGGTGTCGAGCACCTCGACCGGCTCGTCGTTCTCGAGGGCGGCGAGGAGCTGGGCGACCTCGAAGGGGATCTGGCCCTCGGCGAGCTCCCGGGCCGGAGAGCCCTCGGGGAGGTTGCCGATGATCATCGCGGGGCCGCGGCCGCCGAAGAGGTCGTAGCGCAGGAAGACACCCTGGCAGGAACCGTCGGGAGCGGGCAGCAGACCGGCGCCGAGATTGCCGGGCCAGTCCCCCGGGTCCATGGCGAGGACATCGAAGTCCGGGCCAGCGGGAGTGGCGCTGCGGCGGCGGAGGAAGGACATACGGCCATGGTACGTGCCCGGGCGCGCGGTGCGGCGCCGGGCTCCGCCCTTCCGGCACCGGCCGGGCGGGTCCGGCGGCCTCAGTCCACCGGATCCGCCGCCTCGGGCGCCGTCTCGGCCGCCGCGGGCTCGCCGAGGTCGCCCAGGGCGTGGGCGAGGCCCGAGCGGTCGGTGCCGAGCTTCCGGTAGACGGCGGAGAGCAGCCGGGCGGCGGTCGTGGGGTCGACGCCGAGGGTGGCGGCCGGGTCGAGGCCCCGGACGGTCGCCTGGGCGGCGGCGCGCTCACGGGCGGTGAGCGAGTTGCCGTCGGCCGTGTGCAGCGCGCGCGGGCGCAGTCCGGCGGCGGCCAGCTCGGCCCGGGCCTCCTCGACCAGTCCGTCGGCGCCGCAGTCCTGGGCGGTCTCCAGACCCCGGTACAGGTGCTCGGCGGCCTCGGCGTGGCGTTCGGTGCGGCGGAGGGCGGCGCCGAGCGCGACGAGCGAGCGGGCCAGCTCGTACGCGGCCGGGGACTGGTCCAGCCAGTCGACGGACTCCTCCAGGAGCTTGATCCGCTCGGCGCCCTCGGAGACCTCGGCGGTCACCCGGAGCGCCTGGCCGATCGCGGAGGGCGCGCCGTACTGGCGGGCGCGGGCCACGGCGTCCTCGGCGGTGGAGAGGGCCTTGGCCGGGGAGCCGGTGGCGGCCTCGGCGAGGGCGAGGTGGAGCTGCCAGGGGCTGCACGACGGGTTGCGCTTGCCGCGCGGCTCCAGCCGGCGGCCGATGTCGGCGAGCGCGGCGACGGCAGCCTCGGCACGGCCGGTGGCCAGGAGCAGCTCGGCGTGGACGGTCTCGCAGTCGGGGATGGTGACGGCGGCGGGGAAGGGCTCACCGAAGTCGTGCTCGCGGGCGACCTCCTCGGCCTCCTCCGTACGGCCGCGGGCGATCAGGACCTCGATCATGACGCCGGTCGCGTACCAGAGGGCGGGGGTGCGGGGGCCGACGCGCTCGGCGAGGCGGAGGCCCGCGCGGACGAAGTCCTCGGCCTCCATGAGCCGGCCGCGGCGGAAGCGGATGTAGCCGATGAGGGTGTACGCGAAGGAGAGGTGGGCCCCGCGCCAGCCCTGCTTCTCGAACTCGGCGGTGCCGGCGGCGAAGAGCTCCTCGGCGCGGCCGGGCCGGTCGGCGTAGAGGTGGATGAGGGCGACGAGGACGGGGACCTCGAAGCCGCGGCTCTCGTCGGCCCAGCTCAGGCCGCCTTCGAGGGCGCGCTCGGCGTGGCGGAGCGCGACGGTGGCGGGCTCGGCGCGCAGCGTGGCGTCCCAGGCGCGGAGGCCGATGATGTACTTCTCGGTGAGATCGCGGCCGGCGAGCCGGTCGGCGAGGGCGCTCAGCCGGCGGGAGCGGGCCGGCGACTCGGGTTCGTCGGACCGGAGCGCGTCCCACATGAACCGCTCGGCCTGGATGCGGAGGCGGCTGCGGGCGTCGGTGGCCTGGCGGCTCTCGCTCTCCAGCAGCTCGGACGCCTCGACGAGCCGGTCGCTGTGGGCGAGAACCTGGGAGAGGCGGTAGACGATGCCCTGGCGCAGGGCCTGGTCGGAGATGGGCTCCTCCAGGGCGGCGCGCAGGTGGTTGACGGTGGTGGCGGGTTCGGTGAGCAGCGAGGCGGAGCCGAGCTCGAAGAGGACGGCGGCGCGCTCGTCGGCGGCGGGAGGTTCCCGCAGGGCGCGGGCGAGGTGGCGGCGGGCCGCGTCGGGGGCGCCGGCCCGGAGGTTCTCGCGGGCGGCGGCGCGGAGCTGGGTGACGACCCACGGGTCGCCCTCCGGGTGGGTCTCCAGGAGGTGGCGGGCGGCCGCGGCGGGGCCGAGTCCGGCGTCGATGACGCACCAGGCGGCCTGGCCGTGGAAGGCGACGCGGATCGCGTCGGGGATGGCCCGGTAGATGGTGCTCGCGATGAGCGGGTGGACGAATTCGAGCGGGCCGTCCGGGGTGCCGGTGTCGGCGAGGACGCGGGCCTCGCGGAGGCGTTCGGCGCAGTCGACGACCGCTTCGTCGCCCAGTCCGGCGAGGGCGCCGGCGAGCGAGGGGGAGATCTCGGTGCCGAGGACGGCGCAGGCCCAGGCGAGGCGCATGGTGGCGGTGCCGAGGCGTTCGAGGCGGCTGACCAGGCCGCTGCCCTTGAGGGCGGCGGCGAGGTCGCGGAGCTCGTGGGCGCCGTCGGCGGTGGGGTCGAGGCCGCGGTCGCGGACCTTGGCGGCGAGTTCGACGGTCTCGAAGGGGTTGCCGGAGGTGACGGTCCAGAAGTCGTGGCAGAAGGCGTCGTCGGCGTGGGCGCCGATCCGGTCCCGGACGAGCCGGGCGACCGCCTCGGCGGTGAGCGGGGCGAGGCCGTGCGGACGCTGTCCGGACCGGTGGCCGGCGAATTCGGCGCCTTCGTCGGGGAGTTCGTCGGGCCGGTAGGCGACGACGAGGAGCATGGGGAGGTCCTCGGCGCGCGGGGCGAAGGAGGCGAGCCAGCCGAGGGACTCGGGGTCGGCCCAGTGGGCGTCGTCGAGGACGACGACGAGCGGGGCGCGGCGGACGGCGAGGTGGGTGAGGACCCAGTCGAGACCGTCGCGCAGGCCCTGGGGGTCGGGCGGAGAGCCGGCGGTGGCGGCGCGCAGGCCGAGGGCGGGGCCGACGATGTCGTACCAGGAGCCGAGCCGCTCGCGGAGTTCGGCGTCGGAGGCGTGGGCGAGCTGGGGCTGGAGGAGCTGGCGGGCGACGTGGAAGGCGACGCGCTGCTCCTGGTCGCCGCCGCGGGCGGAGAGGACGGTGCAGCCGCGGGCGCCGGCCCGCCGGCGGATCTCGGCCAGGAGGGTGGTCTTGCCGAGTCCGGCGGGTGCGGCGTAGACGAGGACGCCGCCCTGCGCGGCGGGGGATTCGGGGCGCTGCGCGTCGGCGGCGCCGGTGCGGCCGTGGAGGGGGACGACGCGGGGGTCGCGCGGGGCGGGGACGCGCTCGGGCGGGGACGGCGGTTCGGCCGCGAGGCCGGTGAGCAGGTCGAGCGCCTCCTCGGCGGCGTCGAGCGCTGCCTCGCGTTCGAAGAGGCCGAAGCCCTGTCGGGCCGGCCTGCCGTCCTGTCGTGCCACGTTCCACCCCCACACAGGGGGCGCACGCCCGGCGCACGGTCGGGGCGCCGGGGCGATCACCCCACGAAAGGTCCAGCGTACGCCGGAACGCGCCTCGTGTAACGGCATTCTCCCAAGCAGTTCGGGTGGTCTTCGGGGGGTGGTGCGGCCTCCCGGAGGCGCAGGTCGGGGCGTGTTCGACGGACAGATGTGCGGAGTCGGGGAAGAGGCTCGCGGAGCGTGTCGTCCTTGACCGGGTGCCCGGCGAATACTCACATATGACGGACGGTCAGTTCATGATCGCCATACGGTCCTGACGAGGGGATTGAGCCGAACATGAGACCTCCCATTTCCCGTGCGCGCTCCTGGGCCGCGCGGTCGGCGTGCTCCCTCGCCCTGTGCGCCACCGTGCTGACGGCCCTGCCCTCCCCGGTGCCGGCCGCGGCGGAGTCCGCGGCGCCGGTCGCGGGCGCGGCCGGGGCTCCGGCGGCGGCGTTCTCGACGAGCGCGGCGCGGGCCGCGCTGACGCGGCTGCTGCCGGAACACGCGAGCCAGTTCGAGCTGGTGCTGGTGCCGAGGACGGACGCCGGCGACCGGTTCACGGTGGCGGGTTCGACGGGGCGGATCGTCGTCACGGGCACCACGCCCGCGGTCCTGCTGCGCGGGGTGCACTGGTACCTCGGCCACACCGCGGGCGTGGACCTCGGATCCCCCGGGGACAGCGTCTCCGCGCTGCCGGCCCGGCTGCCCGCCCCGGCCGGCACGACCGGGAGATCGGCGTCGGTGCCGCACCGGTTCGCCCTCAACGACACGGACGACGGCTACTCGGGGGCGTACCGGGACTGGGCCTCGTACGAACGGCAGATCGACCTCCTCGCCCTGCACGGGGTGAACGAGGTGTTCGTGCAGATGGGCGCGGAGGCGGCCTACCACGCCGCCTTCCAGGAGTTCGGCTACACGGACGCGGAGCTGCGCGCGTGGATCCCGGGGCCCGCGCACCAGCCGTGGTGGCTGATGCAGAACATGTCGTCGTTCGGCGGCCCGATGACCGAACAACTGATCGCCCGCCGGGCGGCGCTGGGCAAGCGGATCGTGGACCGGCTGCGGGAGCTGGGCATGACGCCGGTGCTGCCAGGGTACTTCGGCACGGTGCCGCCCGGCTTCACGGAGCGCAACCCGGAGGGCCGGGTGGTGCCGCAGGGCCGGTGGATCGGCTTCACCCGGCCGGACTGGCTCGATCCGCGCGGGACGCTCTTCCCCCGGGTCGCGTCGGCCTTCTACCGGCACCAGGCGCGGCTCCTCGGCACCACCACGATGTACAAGATGGACCTGCTGCACGAGGGCGGCAACGCCGGTGACGTGCCGGTCGGCGAGGCCGCCGCGCAGGTGATGAGGACCCTGGACGACGCGCGTCCGGGCGCGACCTGGGTGCTGCTCGGCTGGCAGCGCAACCCCAAGGCCGAACTGCTCGCGGGCGTGGACACCTCGCGGCTCCTGGTCGTGGACGGGCTCTCCGACCGGTACGACAACCTGGACCGGGAGACGGCCTGGTCCGGCACGCCGTACGCCTTCGGCACCATCCCCAACTTCGGCGGGCACACAACGATCGGCGCCAACACCTCGGTGTGGACGGACCGCTTCGAGGCGTGGCGGACGAAGCCGGGCAGCGCGCTGAAGGGCATCGCCTTCCTCCCGGAGGCCACCTCCGCCGACCCGGTGGCCTTCTCCCTCTTCACCGAACTGGCCTGGCGGGACGCCCCGGTGGACCACGCGGACTGGTTCGCCCGGTACGCGGCCCGCCGCTACGGCGCGCCCGACCCGCACGCGGCCAAGGCGTGGGAGTGGCTGCGGAAGGGCCCGTACGGCACCCCGTCGAACGGCTGGAGCGAGTCGCAGGACAGCCTCTTCACGGCCCGCCCGAGCCTGACGGTGCGGACCGCGGCCTCCTGGGGGCCGAAGGCGATGCGGTACGACGCGGCCACCGTGGAGAGCGCGCTGTCCGAGCTGCTGCAGGTGGCGCCCGCGGCGCGGTCGACCGACGCGTACCGCTTCGACCTGGTGGACACGGCCCGCCAGGCGCTCACCAACCGCAGCCGGGTGCTGCTGCCGGAGATCAAGACGGCGTACGAGGCGAAGGACCTGACGGCGTTCCGGGCGCGGGCGGCGGAGTGGCGGTCGTCCATGACCCTGCTCGACGCGCTCCTCGCCACCGACCGGCGGTTCCTGCTCGGGCCGTGGCTGGAGGGCGCCCGCTCGTGGGCGCGTACGGACGCGGAGCGGGCCACGCTGGAGTTCGACGCCCGCTCGCTCATCACCACGTGGGGGCACCGGGAGGGCAGCGAGGCCGGGCTGCACGACTACGCCAACCGGGAGTGGTCGGGCCTCGTGTCGGGCTTCTACGCGCCCCGCTGGTCGGCCTACCTGGACTCGCTGGAGACCTCGCTGGTCACCGGGCGGGCGCCCGCCGCGATCGACTGGTTCTCCTGGGAGAACGCCTGGAACCTGCGGCGGGACTCCTACCCGGTGACCCCGAAGGGCGATCCGGTGGCGCTGGCGACGCGGGTGCGCGACAGCCTGGGTGCCTAGACCGTTCCTCCCGGATCACGCCGCGGTCCCGGCGGGATCCGGGAGGCGGCCCGGACCGTCCCGGCCCGCTCAGCCGGCGGGCGGTTCGGTGCCCACCAGCCACATGGAGAAGAACTGGGCACCGCCGCCGTAGGCGTGCCCGAGGGCCCGGCGGGCGCCGTCCACCTGGTGCTCGCCGGCCTCGCCCCGGACCTGGAGGGCGGCCTCCGCGAAGCGGATCATGCCGGAGGCGCCGATCGGGTTGGTGGAGAGGACGCCTCCGGAGGGGTTCACGGGCAGGTCGCCGCCGAGTTCGGTGACGCCGGCCTCGGTGAGCTTCCACCCCTCCCCCTCGGCGGCGAAGCCGAGGTTCTCCAGCCACATCGGCTCGTACCAGGAGAAGGGCACGTACATCTCGACGGCGTCGATCTGCCGGCGCGGGTCGGTGATCCCGGCCTGCCGGTAGACGTCGGCCGCGCAGTCGGAGCCCGCCCGGGGCGAGACGAAGTCCTTGCCGGCGAAGAGGGTGGGCTCGCTGCGCATCGCCCCGCCGTGCACCCACGCGGCGGGGCGCGGCGCCCGGTCAGCGCCCGCCCGGTCGGTGAGGATCATGGCGCAGGCGCCGTCGGAGGACGGGCAGGTCTCCGAGTAGCGGATCGGATCCCACAGCATCGGGGACGCCTGCACCTTCTCCAGGGTGATGTCGTGCTCGTGGAGGTGGGCGTAGGGGTTCTTCAGCGCGTTGCGGCGGTCCTTGTACGCGACGAGGGAGCCGGTCGTGTCGGGGGCGCCGGTGCGCCGCATGTAGGCGCGGACGTGCGGGGCGAAGAAGCCTCCGGCGCCGGCGAGCAGCGGCTGCTGGAAGGGGACCGGCAGGGACAGGCCCCACATGGCGTTCGACTCGGACTGCTTCTCGAACGCGAGGGTGAGGACGGTCCGGTGGACGCGGGCGGCCACCAGGTTGGCGGCGACGAGGGCGGTGGAGCCGCCGACGGATCCGGCGGTGTGGACGCGGAGCATGGGCTTTCCGACGGCACCGAGGGCGTCGGCGAGGTACAGCTCCGGCATCATGACGCCCTCGAAGAAGTCGGGCGCCTTGCCGATGACCACGGCGTCGATGTCCGCCCAGGTCAGCTCGGCGTCGGCGAGGGCCCGCACGGCGGCCTCGCGGACGAGTCCGGCGATCGAGACGTCTCGGCGGGCGGCGACGTGCTTGGTCTGGCCGATGCCGACGACGGCCACGGGTTCCTTAGCCACGGGGGTCTCCTTCCAGGACGGCGACCAGGTTCTGCTGGAGGCAGGGCCCGGAGGTGGCGTGGGCCAGCGCGCGGTCGGACTCGCCCCGGTGGATGCGCGCGGCGGCCTCGCCGAGCCGGAGGAGTCCCGCGGCCATGACGGGGTTGGCGGCGAGGGCGCCGCCGGAGGGGTTGATCCGGACGTCGGCGCCGAGGCCGAGGGCCTTGGCGAGGACGACCTCCTGCGAGGTGAAGGGGGCGTGCAGCTCGGCCGTGTCCACGGGGCGCTCGAAGGCTCCGGCGCGCTCGGCGGCGAGCCGGGTGGAGGGCGAGTCGGTGAGGTCGCGGACGCCGAGGGAGTGCGCCTCGACGCGGTGGTCCATGCCGCGGATCCAGGCCGGCCGGGCGCACAGGTCGCGGGCGCGGTCGCCGGCGGCGAGGATCACCGCGGCGGCGCCGTCGCCGATGGGCGGGCAGTCGCCGGTGCGCAGCGGCGCCACGACGTGGTCGCCCTGCGGCCGGGCGCCGGTGACCTGCGCGTACGGGTTGGCGGTGGCGTCGGCCCGGCGGCGGGCGGCGATGCCCGCGAGCGCCGTCTCGTCGGTGTCGCCGGCGTCGATGAGGGCCTGGGCCTGGAGGGCGGCGAGGGCGACGGAGTCCGGCCAGAGCGGCGCGACGTAGTACGGGTCGAGCTGGCGGGTGAGCACGTCGCGGACGGAGCCGGGCGAGGACTTGCCGTAGGAGTAGACGAGGGCGGTGTCGGCCTCGCCGGTGAGGAGCTTCACCCACGCCTCGTAGAGGGCCCAGGCGCCGTCCATCTCGACGTGGGACTCGGAGATCGGCGGCCAGGCGCCGACGCCGTCGAGGGCCATCGTGAAGGAGAAGGCCCGTCCGGCGAGGTAGTCCGAGGAGCCGGAGCAGGTGAAGCCGATGTCGGAGGTCTTCAGGCCCGTCCGGCGCAGGACCTCGTGGAGGACGGGCATCACCATCTCGACCTCGGAGAGGTCGTCGGTGCGGCGCCGGTGGTCGCTCTGGGCGAAGGCGACGATGGCCACGTCGCGGCCGGGGGCGCTCATAGCAGCTCCTTGTACGTGTCGTAGTCCGCGTCCGGTTCGCCGGTGGGGCGGTAGTGGTCGGGGTAGCGGCCGTCCTCGCTCCAGACGGGCTCGACGCGCAGGCCCATGCGGACCTGGTCGTAGGGGATGCCGCCGATCCGGCCGTGGAGGGCGAGACCGGCGCCGTCGAGGGCGATATGGGCGTAGACGTAGGGGACCTCGATGTCCAGGTTCTTCGCCTTGATGTTGACGATGCAGAAGGTGGTGACGGTGCCGCGGGGGCCGACCTCGACCCGGTCGGTGGTGGCGACGCCGCACGTGGGGCAGGCGCCGCGGGGCGGGACGTACACCTTGGCGCAGGAGGGGCAGCGCTCGCCGACCGTGCGGCGCTCGGCGAGGCCCTGCAGGTAGCGGGTCTGGGCGCGGCCGGGGCTGTAGGTGTAGTCGAGGCGGGCCTCGGCCACGATGCCGGTGACCGGCCGGTCGAACTCCCCGGTGTGCGGCGCGGGTTCCCCGGCGTCCGGCTCTCCTCCGTACGGCTCGAAGCAGGCGATGTCGGTGATGGCGCCGCCGCGGTCGGCGGCCCAGCGGATCCGGACCCGCATGCCGGTGCGGACGGCGTCGGGGCCGGGGGCGTCGAGGGCGTGGAGGAGGGCGGTGTCGGCGCCGTCGAGGCGGACGAGGACCCAGGCGAAGGGGGTGGCGAGCGGCTGCCCCCGGCGCGGTTCGGGGTTCCAGGCCCAGGTGGTGACGGTGCCGGCGGCCCCGACCTGGACGAGGTCGCGCAGCTCGGCGGCGGTCCCGGGGTCGTACTCGACGGGCGGGACCAGCGTCCGGCCGTCCTCGGTGCGCACGCCGAGGACGGTGCGCTCGCGCAGTCCGGTGAGGAAGGCGGACTGGACGGGGCCGAGGGAGCGGGTGAAGGGGAACTCGACGACGAGCGGGGCGCTGAGGGGTTCGGGGGGTGAGGGGGTGAGGGTCATGGGCGGGGCCTTCCTGTGGGCGGGCGGGTGGGGACCGTACGGGGCGGGCCGCTGCGCGGGGCCTTGCCCCACCGGGCCCGCTCCCCTGGCCCGGGGCTCTGGCACCTGGGCCCCCGCGCCTCGAACGGCGGCGGGGCCGACCGGCGTTCGGGAGCACGGCCGCGGGGCGTACGGAGGTCCGGGGGGCCGCCCCGGTGAGGGGAGGGGCGGGGTGGGGTGGGGAGGGAGTCACTCCCGGCGGTAGACCGCCGGGCGCTTCTCCGCGAAGGCCCTCGCCCCCTCCTTCGCGTCGGCCGTGTCGAAGATCGGCCACCCCCGCTTCAGCTCGGCGGCGAGCCCCTCCGTCTCCGTCGTCTCGGCCGTCTCGTAGACGGACGCCTTCACCGCCTCGACGGCGAGCGGACCGCAGGCGTTGATCCGCTCGGCGAGGCCCAGGGCGGTGTCCAGGGCCTGGCCGTCGGGGACGACCCGGCCGATCAGTCCGATGCGGGCGGCTTCCTCGGCGGTGTACGGGCGGCCGGTGAGGAGCATTTCGAGGGCGTGGGTGCGGGGGATCTGGCGGGGCAGCCGGACGGTGGAGCCGCCGATCGGGAAGAGGCCGCGCCGGACCTCGAAGAGGCCGAACATGGCGGAGGCGCCGGCGACCCGGATGTCGGTGCCCTGGAGGATCTCGGTGCCGCCGGCCACGCAGGCGCCCTCGACGGCGGCGATGACGGGTTTGCGGGGGCGGTGGTGGCGCAGCATCGCCTTCCAGTGCAGGTCGGGGTCGGCCTTGAGCCGGTCGCGGTAGGCGTCCCCGTCCATGCCCTTCCCGGCGAGGGCCTTGAGGTCCATGCCGGCGCAGAAGGCGCCGCCCGCGCCGGTGAGGACGATCGAGCGGACGCCGTCGTCGGCGTCGGCCTCGATCCAGCCGTCGTGCAGGCCGACGAGCATCGGCAGCGACAGGGCGTTCTTCGCCTCGGGGCGGTTCAGGGTGAGGACGAGCGTGGCGCCTTCGCGCCGCACGGTGAGGTGTTCGGTGCCGGCCATGGGCATCTCCCGTCTCCAGTTCTGGAACAGGTTGCAGGAGTGGCGGAGGCAGTTCAATAGTTTTCTGACACCCAGTCAGATTCTTTGACGCGCCCCCTTCCCACCTCCGCCCGTCGGTGCTCTGATGACCGCCCGAGTCCGAACGCGCCGGGGTCAGGAGGAACGGTGGAGTACAACCTTGCCGACCTGTTCGAATCGGTCGTGGACGCGGTGCCGGAGCGCGAGGCACTGGTCTACGTCGACCACCCGGGGACAGGAGCCGAGCGCCGGCTCACGTACGCCGAACTCGACGAGGCGGCCAACCGGCTGGCCCACCACCTGATCGACGCGGGGGTACGGCCCGGCGAACACCTGGGCCTCCACCTGTACAACGGCGTCGAGTACCTCCAGACCGTGCTCGCCTGCCTGAAGGCCAGGATCGTGCCGGTCAACGTCAACTACCGCTACGTCGAGGAGGAGTTGGTCTACCTCTACCGGGACGCCGACCTCACCGCGCTGGTGTACGACGCCGAGTTCACGGACCGCGTGGCGGCGGCCCTGCCGCGGAGCGAGAAGCTGCGGCACCTCGTGCGGGTGGGGACCCCGCCCGAGGGGGCCGCCGCCCTCGGCTCCGTACCGCTCGAAGAGGCGGAGGCGGCCGCCTCCCCCGGGCGCGGCTTCGCCCCCCGCTCCGGCGACGACCTGTTCATCATCTACACCGGCGGCACCACCGGCATGCCCAAGGGCGTCCTGTGGCGCCAGGAGGACCTCTTCTTCGCCGGCCTCTTCGGCGGCGACCCGTCCGGCGAGCCCGTCAAGCGCCCCGAGGAGCTCGCCGAGCGGGTGGCCGCGGGCGGAGCCGGGATCACCTTCTTCCCCGCGCCGCCGCTCATGCACGGCACCTCCACCCTCACCACCTTCATCGCCTTCAACTACGGGCAGCGCGTGGTCCTGCACCGCAAGTACGTGCCCGAGGAGGTGCTGCGGACCCTGGAGAAGGAGAAGGTGTCCAGCATCTCGCTCGTCGGGGACGCCATGCTCCGGCCGCTGATCGACGCGCTCGCCGGTCCGCTCCGCGGCACCGACCTGTCCGCCCTGTTCAGCCTCTCCTCCTCCGGCGCGATCATGTCGGAGACCGTGCGGGCGCAGCTGCGCGAGCTGATGCCGAACGTCATCCTGCTCAACAACTTCGGCTCCACGGAGTCCGGTTCGAACGGCCGGGCCACCGACGACTCGGGCCCGGAGAAGGGCTTCCGGCTGCACGTCAACGAGCGCACCCAGGTCGTCGACCCGGCGACCCGCGAGCCGGTCGCCGTCGGCGAGATCGGCCGCCTCGCACAGCGCGGGCACGTGCCGCTCGGCTACTACAACGACCCGGCGAAGACGGCCGAGACCTTCTTCGAGCGGGACGGCGTGCGATGGGTGCTGCTCGGCGACATGGCCACGGTCGACGCGGACGGAGTCGTCACCGTCCTCGGCCGCGGCTCCCAGTGCATCAACACCGGCGGCGAGAAGGTCTACCCGGAGGAGGTCGAGCAGGCCCTCAAGTCCCACCCGGACGTGTACGACGCGCTGGTGGCCGGCGTCCCGGACGCGACGTGGGGCAGCCACGTGGCCGCCGTCGTCCAGCAGCGCGAGGGCACGGCCCCGCTCGACCTGGCGGCCGTCCAGGAGCACTGCCGCCGCCACCTCGCCGGCTACAAGGTCCCCCGCCAGCTCGTCCTCGCCGACCGCATCCAGCGCTCACCGAGCGGCAAGGCGGACTACCGCTGGGCGAAGACGGTGGCGACGGACGCGGACGCGGCGGAACGCGGTTAGGGCGTCTCTTCCGGTTCGGGGCCGGACGGATCGGGGCCGGACGGATCGGGGGCGGTGACGGGGGTGCGCCAGCGGCGGACGGTGTCGCCGTGGAGGGTGAGCCAGGTGCCGTCGCCGAGCGGCAGCGCGCGGGACACCTCCCCCACGTCCGGCGGATAGGCGATCCGGGCCCGCGGCCGGAGGTCGCCGGCGTCGAGCAGCAGGTGCCGGCACGCGTCCTCCCAGGGGTCCTCGCCCGCCGGGGCGAGGACCCGGCGGGCGTCGAGGAAGCCGGGTCGGCCCGTGAACACGAGGCCGTCCGGGAGGACATCGGCGGCGTCGACCGCCGTGGCGGCACGGGCGGAGGCGTCGTACCGGGTCAGCCGCTCGCCGCCGACGGCGAGGGTCAGGAACCCGCCCGTGGGGTCGCTGCCGCCCGTGAACGGCTCGTCCCAGCCGCCGACCTGGGCGACGCCCGCGCGGGAGGCGAGCAGGGAGTACGCCTCCTCCTGCCCCTGCGCCGCGTCGAGGAGGACGGAGTGCGCCGCGGGCGGGCCGAGCCGGTGCTGGAAGGCGTACGTCCCCCAGTGGGTGGGCAGCGGCGTACGGGCGAGGGGCGTCCCGGTCGCGAGGTCCAGCACGACCAGCAGCTCGCCGCGCGCGGTCGGGTCGGCGGGCGGGACGACCGCGAGGAGGCCCGCCCCGGACGGTTCGGGGGCGCAGGCGCCGGACGCCCCGGCCGGCCAGGGCAGGTGCGGGAAGGTCCAGCGGACGCTCCCGTCGGCGTCCTGGAGGGTGACGGCGTCGCCGCCGCTCACCGCGAGTCCGCCGCCGGGGACGGGGGTGACGTAGCCCTGCCCGGGGACCGGCCGGACCCGATGGAGGTCGAAGACCGCGCCGGGGTCGGCCGACACACGGGCCGCCGTGACGGCCGCACCGTCACGGGCGACGACCCAGTGGGCGCCGCCCCGGACCAGCAGGGCGTCCAGCCGGCCCGGTTCCGCGCCGAGCCCGGGCAGCTCGCCGGCGGCGGTGGGCTCGGCCCGGACGGTCCTCACGCCGTGCCGAAGGCCCGGAGCGCGGCGACGAACTCCGCCGGGCGGGCCTCGTGGACGAGGTGGCCGGCCTCGATGGTGACCAGCCGGGCGCCGGGCACGGCCGCGGCCAGGCCGGTCAGCTGGTCCTGGGGGATGTGGCTGGTGGGGCCGCCGGCCAGGATCAGGGTGGGGGCCGTGATCGCGGCGAGGTCGGCGCGCCAGGCCGGGTCGGGGGCGTTCAGCTGGGCGTCGGTGGTGGGGACGACGTCCCAGTCGAAGGCGAGCGGGCCCTCGGGCCGCTCGGCCACCGGGCGCGGCGGGTCGAGCGGCACGAACGCCGGGGGTTCCTCCAGGACGAGGCGGCCGACGAGGCCCGGCTCGCGCTGGGCGAGGAGGTACGCGGCGGCGGCGCCCATCGAGTGCGCGACGACGGTGGCGCCGGCCAGGCCGAGGGCCGTGAGGAAGCCGCCCAGTTCCCCGGCGAACTCGGCGAAGCCGTAGCCCCCGGGCCGGTCGCTGAGTCCGTGGCCGCGCAGGTCCACCGCGTACACCCGGTGGTCGGCCGCCAGCTCCTCGACGATCCCCGCCCAGGTCAGGGAGGACTCGCCGCGGCCGTGGACGAGGACGACGGGCGGGGCGCCCGCGGGTCCCGCGACCCGGTGGGCGATCCGTACGCCGTCCACGGTGACCGTGCGGACGGCCGGATCGAGGAAGGCGGCGACCGGGCGGACGAAGGCGTCGGCGTCGTCGATCCACGGATAGTGCCCGGCACCCGGCTGCACGACCACGTCCGCGTCCGGGAAGAGCGCCGCCGTCCGGGCGGCCTGGGCGGGCGTCGGGCCCGCGTCGTGCTCCCCGGCGAGCAGCAGGACGGGCGCGGTCAGCGCGCCGAGCGCGCGGTGGGTCGCCGCCGGGTCGTAGGCGCCCTCGCCGTGGAAGGCGGCGGCCGCCTCCCAGTGGATCTCCCGGGCACCGGCCGCCGCGTGCGCGCGGGCGGCGGCGTCCCAGCGGCCGTACGTGAAGGGGGCGGCGAGCTCGTACACCCGCGGCAGCGGCGTGTCCGGGCCGATCGTGTCGAGCGCGGCCCTGGCCTCCGGGTATCCGTCGCGGTCGGCGAAGACCTCCACCGCCCGGTCCCACTCCTCGTCCGTGGGCACGACGCCGAGGGCCCGTACGGCGGAGGCGACCAGGACGAGGGAGCGGATCCGCCCGGGATGGGCGGCGGCGTACAGGACGGCGAGGTTGCCGCCCGCCGAGTGGCCGAGGAGATCGATCCGCTCCAGGCCGAGGTGGGCGCGGAGGGCCTCGACGTCGCCGACCTGCCGGTCGCAGCGGTAGGTGCCGGGATCGGCGGGGACGGCGCTCGCCCCGGTGCCGCGGGCGTCGAGCAGGACGAGCGCGCGGTGCGCGGCGAGCCCTCCGAGGTCCCCCAGGTAGGCGGCGTCCCGCATCGGGCCGCCCGCGAGGCAGACGAGCGGCTCCCCCTCCCCACTGACCCGGTAGGAGAGTTCGGTTCCGTCATACGTCGTGAACGTCGGCATGATCATGATCCTCTTCGGTGCCGGAGGCTCCGCGCAAACCGTTTCGCCCGTGCCCGGGACCTCCGCCGGGGGCGCGATACGGTGGAGGACCGTCCCCGACCCGCGAAGGAACCGTTCCGCCGTGCCCGACACCCGGGAATCCGCACTCCGCGGCGACTGCGCCCAGTGCTTCGGCCTGTGCTGCGTGGCGCTGCCGTTCGCCAGGTCGGCCGACTTCGCCGTGAACAAGCCGGCCGGCGATCCCTGCCGCAACCTCCAGGACGACTTCCGGTGCGGGATCCACGCCCGGCTGCGGCCCGGCGGCTTCCAGGGCTGCACGGTGTACGACTGCTTCGGCGCCGGCCAGCAGGTCTCCCAGGTGACCTTCGGCGGGGTGTCCTGGCGGGAGGCGCCGGAGACCGCCCGGCAGATGTACGAGGTCTTCCCGGTGGTGCGGCAGCTCCACGAGCTGCTCCGCTACCTGACGGAGGCCCTGGAGCGGCCCGCCGCCCGGAGGATCCACGGCGAGCTGCGCACCGCCCTGGACCGGGTCCGGGAACTGACCGCGCTGCCGGCCGCCGACCTGGAGAAGCTGGACGTGGGCCCCGTGCGGGCCGGCGTCAACCCGCTGCTGCTGCGGACCAGCGAACTGGTCCGGGCCACGGCCGGCGGCACGCCGCGCGGCCGGAGGGGCGCCGACCTCATCGGGAAGCGGCTGCGCGGCGCGCGGCTCCGCGGCACCGACCTGCGCGGCGCCCTGCTGATCGCCGCCGACCTGACCGGCGCCGACCTCACCCTCGCGGACCTCATCGGCGCCGACCTGCGCGACGCCGACCTCTCCGGCGCCACCCTGACCGACGCCCTCTTCCTCACCCAGCCGCAGCTGAACTCGGCGCGCGGCGACGCGCGGACCGTCCTCCCGCGGGGCTTCGAGCGTCCGGCGCACTGGGCGTCCTGAACCCCGGACGGCCGTTCAGACCGCCTCCTCCGGCGGGGTCGCCGCACCGCGCGCGTACTCCGCCTCGTACGCCTCCGCGCCCAGGGCCGCCCCGGCCCGGGCGGTGATCCGGACGACGTCGTCGTGCTCGCCCTCCGGCAGCGGGACGCCGACGGAGGCGCGGACGGCCGCCGCCGTGCCGAGGAGACGGGCCGCGCGGGCGGCGTCACCGGCCAGTGAGACCGCGCCCGCGAGCCCCTCCAGGCCCAGGGCGAGCGACCGGGGGTCGCCCGTCGCCCGGGCGGCGGCCAGTCCCGAGCGCTGGAGCTCCAGGGCCCGCCCCGCGTCGCCGCGCAGCTCGGCGGCGAAGCCCAGCTCGGCGAGGATCAGCGCGGGCATGCCGGGCTCGTAGCCCATCCGCCGGTGGGTGTCGAGGACGTTGCGCATGTGGGCCTCGGCGGTGTCGAGGTCGCCCTCGCGGCGGGCCGTCATGCCGAGGCCGATCTCCGCGTACTGCTCGCCGAAGCTGTCGGTCTGCTCGACGGCGATCCGCCGGGCCCGCTCGTGGTACTCCCGCGCCCGCCCGTACTCCCGGGTGAGCAGCGCGATCCGGCCGAGGCCGGAGAGCTGGAAGGAGACCTCCCGGCGCAGGTCCAGGCGCTCCGCGATGTCCAGGCAGATCCGGTGGAGTTCACCGGCGTGCGCGTACTCCCCCACGATGCCCGCCCGGGTCTGGAGCGGCACCATGGCCTGCAACTGGCCCCACTCGTCGCCGAGTCCGCGGAAGAGCGCCAGACTCCGCTCGCCGTCGCGCAGCAACGCCGGGAAGTCTCCGTTCAGCTTCGCGTGGAAGGAGCGGGTGGCGAGGGCCGCCGCCGCGCCCCAGTCGTCGCCGAGCTCCTCGAAGCGGGCGAGGGCGCCGTCGACGAGCCGGGCGCTCGCCCTGGCGTCCCCGATGCCGTAGAGGTGCGAACCGAGGAACCAGGCGGCGCGCGCCTGTTCCAGCGGATCGTGCACGTTCTCGTAGGCGTGGAGCGCGGAGCGGTAGTCGGCGACGGGGTCGGCGCTGCCGCCCGAGGCGAGCCGCACGCCGCCGAGCCAGGCCGTGGCCCGGGCGACGAGCACGGCGGGCGCGGGGCCGGGGACGGAGAGAGCGGCGGCGAGGGAGCGTTCGGCCTCGGCGCCCCGGCCGCGCAGCCGCCAGTACCAGCAGAGGGAGGTGGCGAGCCGGAGCGCGGTCTCGGCCTCGCCCGCGGAGACGGCGGAGTCCAGGGCGCCCCGCAGGTTCGCGGTCTCGTCGTCGAGGCGGCGGAGCCAGTACGCCTGCTCGGCGCCGCGCAGCAGCGGTCCGGCCCGCTCGGCGAGCCGCAGGTAGAAGGCGCGGTGGGCCATGCGCACGGGCTCCGTCTCGCCGGCCTCGCGCAGCCGCTCCTCCCCGTAGGCGGCCACCGATTCGAGGAGCCGGTAGCGCACGGCCCCGTCGGGCCCCGCGGGCGCGGCGACGACGAGAGAGGCGTCGACGAGCCGGGCGAGGAGGTCGAGGACGTCGGCGGGGTCGACGGGGGCTTCGGGGTCGGCCAGGACGACGGGCGCTTCGGAGTCGACCAAGGCGGCGGGGTCGACGGGGGCCTCGGAGTCGGCGGGGGCGGAGGCGGCGGCCTCGCGGCCGGGGCGCGGGGTGCCGGCGGGGGCCGGGGGAAGGGGGCCCGCGGAGACCTCCTCCGCGGCGTCGAGGGCGCAGCCGTCGGCGTGCACGGCGAGGCGCCGCAGGACGGCCCGCTCCCCGGGGCCGAGGAGGTCCCAGCTCCAGTCGAGGACCGAGCGGAGGGTCCGCTGGCGGGCGGGGGCGTCGCGGGCGCCGACGGCGAGCAGCCGGAAGCGGTCGTCGAGCCGTGCGGCGACCTCGCGGACGCCGAGGGCGCGCACGCGCGTGGCGGCCATCTCCAGGGCGAGCGGGATGCCGTCGAGCCGGCGGCAGATCGCGGCGACGGCGGCGGCCGTGCCCGCGTCCAGGGTGAAGCCGGGCGCGGCGGCGGTGGCCCGGGCGACGAAGAGCTCCACCGCCCCGAACCGGCCCAGGTCGTCCGGCTCCAGGCCCTCCCCCGGCTCCGGCCGGGGCAGCGGCGGGACCTCGTGCAGGTGCTCTCCGGTGAGTCCGAGCGGGACCTGGCTGGTGGCGAGGATCCGCAGCGCGGGCACGGTGGCGAGGAGGCGGGCGGCGAGCTCGGCGACCGGCTCGACGACGTGCTCGCAGTTGTCGAGGACGAGGAGGGCTGGGGTGTCGCCGAGGGCGCGGGCGATCCGGTCGACGAGCGGGAGCGGGTCGGTGCCCGGGGCGGGCGGCACGTCGTCGCGGACCCCGGCGGCGCGCGCGACGGCCTCACGGACCTCGGCGAGAGCGGTGGCCCGGCGCCGTCCGTCCCCGGCGCGGTCGAGGGCGGCGAGCTCCACGAGCCGTACCCCGCCCGGGAATCGGGAGGCCGCACGGGCGGCGGCGGCGAGGGCGAGACGGGTCTTGCCGACGCCGCCGGATCCGGTGAGGGTGACCAGCCGCCCGGTACGGAGCAGCGCGCCCAGCTCCTCGACGGCGGCGTCGCGGCCGACGAGGCCGGTGAGCGCGGCCGGGACGACCGGTGCGGGCGCCGTCGCGGCACGGCCGGGGGCGGGCGCGGGGACGGGGAGGGGAATCGGGACGGGGCCGCGGGGCGGTGCGGGGGTCAGGTCGGCGGACTGGGTGAGGATCGCCCGGTGCAGGGCGGCGAGTTCGGGCCCGGGGTCCACACCCAGCTCCTCCGCGAGCCGGGTCCGCACCTCCTCGTACCCGGTCAGGGCCTCGCTCTGGCGGCCGGAGAGGTAGAGAGCGCGGAGGTGGACGGCGCGCAGCCGCTCGCGGAGCGGGTGGAGGGCGACCGGGTCGCCCAGTTCGTCGGCGACCTCGACGTGCAGGCCGAGGGCGATGCGGGTCTCGGCGCGCTCCTCCAGGACGGAGAGCCGCTGCTCCTCCAGGCGGGCGGCGGTGGGACGGGCGAAGTCCTCGTCGGCGAAGTCCGCGAGGGCGGGGCCGCGCCACTCGGTGAGCGCGTCGCCGAGGAGGGCGGCGCGGACGGCGGGGTCGGCGGCGGACCTGGCCCGCTCGGCGAGCGCGCGGAAGCGGTCGGCGTCCACGCTGCCGGCCGGGGCTTCGAGGACGTAGCCGGGCGGGCGGGAGACGAGCAGGCGCCGGGCGCCGGGCTCGGCGTCCTCCAGGGCTCTGCGCAGCCGCCACACCTTGTTCTGGAGGACGCCGGCGGGCCGCGCCGGCGGGTCCTCCGGCCACACCTCGTGGACCAGTCGGCCGGCGGGCACGACCTCCCCGCGGTGCGTCAGGAGGCAGGCGAGCAGGGCGCGGACCTTCGCCTCGGGGACCGCGACCGCGGTCCCGTCCTCCGTCCACACGGCCAGCGGCCCCAGCACTCCGAAACGCATGCCGGTCACCCTAGATCACGCCGCCGGCGGCGGACCGGGAGAGAACCGAGAGGGGGCCGAGAGGGGGCCGAGAGCGCCCCCCGGCAGGGTCGTTCCCGAAGTCACCGACACAGCAGGAAGGGACGACCATGTCCGTCATCTCACCGGTGGGCGAGCGGCTCGCGGGGCGCCGGGAGTGGGCGGGGCTCGCCGTCCTGGCGCTGCCCACGCTGCTCATCTCGCTCGACCAGAGCGTGCTGTTCCTGGCGCTGCCGCACCTCGTGGAGTCGCTGCGGCCGACCGGCACCCAGTCCTTGTGGATCATGGACGCGTACGGCTTCCTCATCGCCGGCTTCCTCATCACGATGGGCGCGCTGGGCAACCGGGTCGGACGGCGCAGGCTGCTCCTCGTGGGCGCCGTGGCGGTCGCGCTGACCTCGCTGCTCGCCGCGTACGCGACCAGCGCGGAGATGCTGATCGCGGCCCGCGCGCTGCTGGGCGTCGCGGCGGCCACGCTGATGCCGTCGACGCTGTCGCTGATCAACAGCATGTTCCACGACCCGGGGCAGCGCGGCCGGGCGATCGCCGTGTGGGCGGGCTGCTTCATGGCGGGCACGGCCCTCGGGCCGGTCGTCGGCGGACTGCTCCTCGAACGCTTCTGGTGGGGCTCGGTCTTCCTCCTCGGGGTGCCGGTGATGCTGGTGCTGCTGGTCGCGGGGCCCCGGCTGCTGCCGGAGTACAAGGAGCCGGGCGGCGGCCGGCTGGACCCGGTGAGCGTCGTCCTCTCCCTCGCCGCGGTGCTCCCGGTCGTCCACGGGCTGAAGGAACTGGCCCGGCACGGCTGGTCGCTCGTGCCGCTGCTGACGCTCGTGGGCGGCGTGGCGGTCGGCGCGGTCTTCGTGGCACGGCAGAAGCGGATCGAGCACCCGCTGCTCGACCTGGGGCTGCTCCGGGGCCGCGGCTTCGCCGCGGCGCTGGCGATCCTGCTGGTGTCGATGGTCGCCACCGCCGGCAGCTACCTCTTCGTCACCGGCTATCTCCAGCTGGTGGCGGGCCTGTCGCCGAGGGAGGCGGGCCTGTGGATGGTGCCGTCGGCGGTCGCGTCGATCGTGGCGGCGCAGCTCGCCCCGGCGCTGGCCCGGCGCTTCCCGGTGCGTCTGGTGGTCGCCGGCGGTCTGCTGGTGGCGGCGCTCGGCTACGGGCTGCTGGTCCTCGTGGGTCCCGTGGGCGGGATGCCGCTGCTGGTCACCGGTTTCGTGGCGGCGTTCTTCGGCGGCGGGCCGATCGGCGCGCTGGGCACGGCCCTGGTCGTGGGGTCGGCGCCGCCCGAGCGGGCCGGTTCGGCGGCGGCGCTCTCGTCCGTCTGCGGCGACCTCGGCGCGGCGCTGGGCGTGGCGCTCCTCGGCAGTCTCGGCACGGCCGTCTACCAGGGCACGGTGGCGGTGCCCGCAGGTCTGCCGCCGCGGCTGGCGGAGGCGGTCCGGAGCGGCGCGGACTCGGCGCTCGTGGCCGCGCAGGCCCTCCCGGCGGGGGCGGCGGAGACGGCCGGCCGGATGCTGGACGCCGCCCGCGAGGCGTACACGAACGGGCTGAACACGGCCGGCGCCGTCTGCGCGGCGATCGCCGTGGCGTCGGCGGCCGTCGCGGCGACGACGCTGCGCAGGGCGTCGGCCTGACGGCCCGGCCGGCGCGTCCGCCGGCCACGCGGCCCCGGTGGGCGCCGCCAGGCCCGGAGACGGTCGGACGCGCGCGCAACCTTCGCGCCGCGTCCGTGGTCTGTTCACCCGTCGGGGTCCCACCAGGGCGGGACCGGCGACGAGGGCCTGTCCGGCCCGATCCGCCGGACGGGCCCGGAGCCCCCCTTCCGGACTCGTGCTTCGCAGAGGAACACCATGAACGACCTCACCGTCCCCCGGCCCACGCCCGAGGGCCTGTCCGAGCTGCTCGACGCCGAGCGGACGCGGGCGCTCCAGGCGATCACCCCGCCGTGGACGCACTTCCTGCTGACCGCGGTCTGCGCGGCCGCGGTGTGGGTGCCGGACGCCGGTGTGGCGCGGACGGTGGCGGTGCTCGCCACGCTGGCGCCCGGGGCGTGGATCCTGCTGCGGAACGGGGCGCTGACCCGGGAGGCGACCGTCCACACGTGGGACGACCCGGACGAGGACGGGCCCGCGGACCCCGTCCTGGCCGCGCGGGTGGCCTCACGGATGCTGGTGGTCACCAACCTCGTCGTCTCGGCCGCGCTCGCGGCGGCGGTGCTCCTCGTGCCCCTGACGTGGCTGCGCGTCCTGCTCCCCGTGCTGTCGCTGTGGGCCGTCGCCGACCTGGTCCGTCAGGTCTCGGCCCGCCGCCGGGCCGCCGCGGTCGTCGAGCGGAGCAAGGGCGAGCCCTGGTACCCGGCGTACCGGGCGCGGATCGATGCCCGGCGGGCCGTGCTGGGCTGAGGCCGGCCCGCCCCGCGCCGGCCTCCTGAAGCGGGGCCGGCGGCCGTCGCCATACCGATGCGCGCCACCGCAGGCGTGCGCCATCACCCGGCGTACGGCGGCAGCCGGCGTACGACACCGCCCGGGGCACGCCACCGCTCGGCACACGCCATCGCCCGGTGCGCGTCACCACTCCCGGGTGGCGATCAGCTCCTCCCGGTCCGCGCCGGCGAAGCCGTACGCGGTGGCGACGAACCAGAAGTCGGCGCCTATCTCCTCGCGCGCCACGGTCTCGATCTCGCTCCCGGCCGCCTCGAACTCCGCCTCCAGGGCGTTGAACTCCTCCGTCGCCGCGTGCGTGAGGACGTACAGCGCCGGCAGGCCGGCGGGCCGGTCGGTCTCGATGCGCTCGCAGAGCCGGAGCAGGATCTCGCGGCCCTTGTCGACGACGTGGTCGGGGAAGTACCCGTCCTCGTACAGCCCGCGCAGGAACGCGTGCTCCCCCACCTTGTCGTTCGTGATCGTCATGCCCGTCCCCTCCCGTGCGTGCTCTCTCCTCCCGATCATGCACCGGGGCACTGACAGCGCCGCTCAGACGTGGACGTACGGCGTGGTCGTGGTGAGCGGGACGAAGCCGAGGCGCTGGAGGATGGGGCGGCTGGTGGGGGCGGCGTCGACCTGGACGTACCGGTGGCCGTGGGCGGCGGCGACGCGGGCCCGGTGGGCGACGAGGGCGCGGTACAGGCCGCTGCCGCGCCACTCCTCGACGGTGCCGCCGCCCCAGAGCCCGGCGAAGTCGGTGCCCGGGTACAGCTCCAGGCGGGCCGCGCTGACGGGGACCCCGCCGGCGAGGGCGAGGACGGCGGTGACGGTGCCGGGGTCGGCGGCCAGCCGGTCCAGGAGGCGGCGGCCGAGGTCGGAGCTGTCGGTGCCGAAGGCCCGTTCGTGGACCTCGACGACCTGGCGCACCCCCTCCGCGTCGGTGACCTCGCGGAGTTCGACGCCGGCCGGCAGCGGCACGGCGCCGGCCTGCGCGACCGCCTCGGCGGCCAGGACGGTCTCCGGCTCCTCGGGGGTGAAGCCGGCCGCCACGAGCCGCGCGCCGAGGTCGGCGGGGCCGTCGTGGCCGTACAGCTTCCACTCGAAGGGGACGCCCTCCGCGCGGTAGTGGGCGAGCTGCTCGGCGACGGCCGCGTCGGCGGTGTGCTCGTCGAGTCCGGACCAGAGGACGCCGTTCCAGGCATGGGCGGGGCCGGTCTGGCGGACGACGGCGCCGGCGCGGTCGACGCGGCAGCCCGGCCCGTCGGGGCGCGCCTCCCGCCGCAGCTGCCGGTCGTACAGGTCGAGGAGGTGGTGTGCGAGGTTCATCAAGGTCATTGAAGGACGGCGCCCTCGGGCGGGCAACGCCTTTTCCCGGCCGGGGCGCCGGTGGATCCGGCGCGGGCGTGCGGACGGCCGCGCGGCTCGACGGTGGCGAAAGGTGCCGTGCCCCCCTTGCCAAACCCCTCCCCGGGAACGTTTTACTGGCCCCCACACGTATCTACCGAATGATCGGTCGTCCGTTTTCGTGCGGCGGCCGGGCGAGTGCGGAGGAGTGGCGGCGCATGACGGAACTGCTGGACGGCGGCGAACGGCTCGGGCGCGAGGAGCTGGCGGCGCTCCAGCTGGAGCGGCTGCGGACCACGCTGCGGCACGCCTACGCGAACGTGGACTTCCACCGGCGCTCCTTCGACGCGGCCGGGGTGCACCCCGACGACTGCCGCTCCCTCGCCGACCTGGCCCGCTTCCCCTTCACCACCAAGGCGGACCTGCGCGACCACTACCCCTTCGGGATGTTCGCCGTGGACCGGTCGCGGGTCCGGCGCGTCCACGCCTCCAGCGGCACCACCGGCCTGCCGACCGTCGTCGGCTACACGGAGGGTGACCTGGAGGTGTGGGCCGACGTGGTCGCCCGCTCGCTGCGCGCGGCCGGGGCCCGCCCCGGCCACCGGGTGCACGTGGCGTACGGGTACGGCCTGTTCACCGGGGGCCTCGGGGCGCACTACGGCGCCGAACGGCTCGGCTGCACGGTGATCCCCGCCTCCGGCGGCATGACCGCCCGCCAGGTGCGGCTGATCCAGGACTTCGAGCCCGAGATCATCATGGTGACGCCGAGTTACATGCTGACCCTGCTCGACGAGTTCGAGCGGCAGGGCGTGGACCCGCGCTCGACCTCCCTCAAGGTGGGCGTCTTCGGCGCGGAGCCGTGGACGGAGGCGATGCGCACGGAGATCGAGGAGCGGTTCGCGATCGACGCGGTCGACATATACGGCCTGTCGGAGGTGATGGGGCCGGGCGTCGCGCAGGAGTGCGTGGAGACCAAGGACGGGCTCCACATCTGGGAGGACCACTTCTTCCCGGAGGTCGTGGATCCGATCACGGGCGAGGTGGTGCCGGACGGCGAGGAGGGCGAGCTGGTCTTCACCTCGCTCACCAAGGAGGCCATGCCGGTGATCCGCTACCGCACCCGGGACCTGACCCGGCTCCTCCCGGGCACCGCGCGGCCCGCGTTCCGGCGGATGGAGAAGGTCACGGGCCGCAGCGACGACATGATCATCCTGCGCGGGGTGAACCTCTTCCCGACGCAGATCGAGGAGATCGTCCTGCGGACCCCGGCGGTGGCCCCGCACTTCCAGCTGCGACTGACCCGCGAGGGCCGGCTCGACGCGCTGACGGTGCGGGCGGAGGCCAGGGCCGACGCGACGGCCGGGGACCGCGCGGAGGCGGCCCGGGCGATCGAGCGGGCGGTGAAGGACGGCATCGGCGTCTCGGTCGCGGTCGAGGTGGTGGACCCGGAGACGCTGGAGCGGTCGGTGGGCAAGATCAAGCGGATCGTCGACCTGCGGAAGGACTGACCGCCGGAGGGCGGATCGCGGACAGGCCGAGGGCGGCGGATACCCACTTTTTAGTGGGTACTTGTCGCCCTCCGCGCTCCGGGAGAAGGTGAGGACGTCCACAGGGGCGGCGCCGCACGGATCCGGAGGGAGAAGGAGTCAGGAGGCGGCGCGCGGCTCGGCCAGCCGGTCGAGGTGTCCGTGGCCCCAGTCGGAGAGCGGGGCCAGCAGCAGCGAGAGCCTGAGACCTTCCCCGGTCAGCGAGTAGACGGTCTTGGGCGGCACGACGTCGTGCGCCTCACGGTGCACGAGTCCGTCGCCCTCCATCTCGCGCAGGGCCTGGGTCAGCACCTTCTCGCTGATCCCGGGCACCTTCCGGCGCAGTTCCCCGGGCCGGTGCGGCCCGGATTCGAGCATCCACAGCAGCGTGGGCTTCCACTTGCCGTCGATCACCGAGATCGCCGCGGCCACGCCGCAGACCGATTCCTCGTCGAGGCGGATGCGCGCCATCGTCCCTCTCCGTCCCGTCGTCCTCGTGCGTCCGTGTGCCCGCGGCCGTCCGGCCGCGTCACCACACCCACCCTAATCCGCATTCTCTGCACAGGAGTTCACGCATGTCCGCCAACCAGTCGTCCGCCCAGGAGTCCACCGCCCGGCAGCAGGCCGTCACCGTGCTCGGCCTCGGCCCGATGGGCCGCGCCCTGGCCGGCGCCTTCCTCGCGGCCGGGGTCCGCACCACCGTGTGGAACCGTACGCCCGGCCGGGAGGGCGACCTCGCCGAGCGGGGCGCCGTCCTCGCGGCGAGCGCCGCCGAGGCCGTCGCGGCGAGCCCGGTGACCATCATCTGCCTGGTCAACTACGACGCCACGGACGCGGTGCTGCGCCAGGACGCGGTCGAGGCCGCGCTCAAGGGCCGCACCCTGGTCAACCTCTCCGCCGACGTCCCCGAGCGGGCCCGTGACACCGGCCGCTGGGCGGAGGAGCACGGCGTCGCCTACGTCGACGGCGCCATCATGACGCCGGCCGGCACGATCGGCTCGCCGGACGGGGTGTTCCTCTTCAGCGGCCCGTCCACCACGTACGAGGAGCACCGGGCCGTGCTCGACTCGCTCGGCGGCACCCACACCCACCTCGGCGAGGAGGTGAGCCGGGCGGCCGCGTACGACATCGCGCTGCTCGACATCTTCTGGACGTCGATGGGAGGGTTCGTGCACGCGCTGGCCCTGGCGGACGCGGAGGGCATCTCGCCGCGCGAACTGGCCCCGTTCGCGTCGGGGATCGCGCGGATCCTCCCGCCCCTCTTCGACGAGCTCTCCGGGGACGTCGAGGACGGCACGTATTCCGGCGCCATCAACCCGCTGACGTCCGGGGTGTCGACCATGGCGCACGTCGTGCACGCCGCCGAGGCGCACGCCATCGACTCGGGCGTGATGCGCGCCATCGAGGGGATGGCGCGCCGCACCGTGGCCCTCGGCCACGGCACGGACGGCTTCTCCCGGGTCGCGGAGGTGCTGCGCCGCCGCTGACCGGCGGTCAGGCGTACCGGTCGCGGAGCTCCCGCTTGAGGATCTTGCCGCTGGCGTTGCGGGGCAGGGTCTCGGCGAACACGATCCGCTTGGGAGCCTTGAAGGAGGAGAGGGACTCCCGGGCGTGCGCGAGGAGTTCCGCCTCCGTCACCTCGCCGCGCGGCACGACCACGGCGGTGACCGCCTCGATCCAGCGCTCGTCGGGCAGGCCGATGACGGCCGTCTCGGCGACCGCCGGATGGGTGTAGAGGGCGTCCTCGACCTGGCGGGAGGCGACGAGCACACCGCCGGAGTTGATGACGTCCTTCACCCGGTCGACGATCGTGAGGTACCCGTCGGCGTCGCGCACGGCGAGGTCGCCGGAGCGGAACCACCCGTCGCGGAAGGCGGCCGCGGTCTCGTCGGGCTTGGCCCAGTACCCCTCGCAGAGCTGCGGGGACCGGTACACGATCTCGCCGGGGGTGCCGTCGGGGACGTCCTTGCCGTCCTCGTCGACGACCCGCGCCTCGACGTGCCGGACGGGCCGGCCGCAGGAGTCCATGCGGCCGTCGTGCTCGCCGGGGCCGAGGACCGTGGCGAGCGGGCCGATCTCGGACTGGCCGAAGCAGTTGTAGAAGGCGAGGCCGGGCAGGTGTCCGCGCAGCCGTTCCAGGACGGGCACCGGCATGATCGAGGCCCCGTAGTACGCCTTGCGCAGCGCGGACAGGTCCCGCTCCGCGAAGCCCGGGTGGTTGGCGAGGCCGATCCACACGGTCGGCGGGGCGAAGAGGCTGTCCGCGCGCCCCGCCTCGACGAGCGCGAACAGGGTCTCCGGATCGGGCCCTTCGAGCAGGGTGCTCTCCGCGCCGACGGCCAGGTAGGGCAGCAGGAAGACGTGCGTCTGGGCGGAGTGGTAGAGCGGCAGCGCGTGCACCGGCCGGTCGTCCTCGGAGAGGTCGAGCGCCTCGATGGCGCTGGCGTACTCGTGCACGAGCGCCCGGTGGGTCATCATCGCGCCCTTGGGCAGGGCGGTGGTGCCGGAGGTGTAGAGCAGCTGCACGAGATCGCGGGGATCGCTGTCGGAGTCGTACGCCTCCGGTGCGGCGAGCGCGTCGAGGAGCGAGCCCGGCGCGTCCCGCAGGGCCCGGACCGGCACGCCGGCGGGGATCCGGTCGGCGAGTCCGGGATCGGCGAGGACGAGGGAACTCCCGGACTGGTCCAGGAGATAGCCGAGGTCGTCGCCGGTGAGGTGGTGGTTGACCGGCACGTGGACGAGTCCCGCGCGGGCACAGGCCAGGAAGGCGATCAGATAGGCGTCGGAGTTGTGCCCGTAGGTGGCGACGCGGGCGCCCGGCACGAGCCCCGGCTCGCGGCGGAGCACGGCCGCGGCGGTGGAGACGGCGGCGTCCAGCTCGGCGTAGGTCCAGTCGCGGTCCGCGTACCGCAGGGCGGTCCGGCCGGGGACGCGCTCGGCGCTCGCGCGCAGCACGCCGTCGACGGTGCGGGTGAGGAGTCCTCGTTCCATGGCTGGATCCTCGGCGCGGCGGTGCGGCGGGTCAAGTACCCGGCCGTGTCCACACACCCCTTCGCCTCGGATACCGAACGGGATGTTGACAAGTCGGGCATTGGCTGTCTGTATGGGCCAACGAGCTTTGTCTGCTTGTCCGTTGGGAGGCATCGTGCCTGTCCGCTCCCACTCCCCCCACCGCTCCCGAGCCCGGCTCGCGCTGGTCGCCGCCTCGCTCGCCGCCCTCACCGCGACACTGCTGCCGGCCGCCGCGGCGGCCGGCCCCGGAGGGCGCGACCGCGAGCACCGGCCGTCCGACCGGGGCCTCTCCGCCGTCATCCGGTACACCGAGTACGGCATCCCGCACATCCTGGCCGCCGACTACGCGAGCCTGGGCTTCGGCACCGGCTGGGCGCAGGCCGCCGACCAGGTGTGCGTGCTCGCCGACGGCTTCGTCACCGTGAACGGCGAACGCTCCCGCCGCTTCGGCGCCTCCGGCGCCCCGGACGGCTCGCTCTCCTCCGCCACCTCCAACCTCTCCAGCGACCTGTACTTCCGGGGCGTCAGGGACGCCGGCACCGTCGAGAAGCTGCTGCGCACCCCGGCCCCGGCGGGTCCCAGCCGTGACCTGAAGGAGCTGATGCGGGGGTGGGCGGCCGGGTACAACGCCTGGCTGCGGAAGAACCGGATCACCGACCCGGCCTGCGCGGGCGCCGACTGGGTCCGCCCGGTGACGGCCCTCGACGTGGCACGGCACGGCTTCGCCGTCGCCGTCCTCGCCGGGCAGGGACGAGCGGTCGACGGCATCGCGGCGGCCCGTCCGCCGACGGCCCCGGCCGGGACACCGGAACCCGATGCCGCACCGGAGCGCGCGGCGGCCGCGGCGCGGGCCCTGTTCGCGGAGGCCGGCGCCGCCATGGGCTCCAACGCGGTGGCCTTCTCCGGCGCGACCACGGCGGACGGACGCGGGCTGCTGCTCGGCAACCCGCACTACCCGTGGCACGGCGGCCGCCGCTTCTGGCAGTCGCAGCAGACGATCCCCGGCGAGCTGAACGTCTCCGGGGCCTCGCTCCTCGGCCTGCCGGTCGTCAACATCGGCTTCAACGAGAAGGTCGCCTGGAGCCACACGGTGGCCACCGGCGTGCCGGTGAACCTGCACCAGCTGACGCTGGTGCCGGGCGATCCGACGGCCTATCTGGTGGACGGGGAGCCGGAGCGGATGACCGCGCGGACGGTGACGGTGGCGGACCGGGACGGCGCCCCGGTGACCCGTACCCAGTGGTGGACGCGGTACGGCCCGGTGACGACCGCGCTCGGCGCGGGGCTGCCGCTGCCGTGGACGGCGACCACCGCGTACGCGCTGAACGACCCCAACACCGCCAACCTGCGCGGCTCGGACACCGCGCTCGGCTTCGCCCGGGCCCGCTCGACGCGGGACGTCGCCGAGGCGCTGCGCCGCACCCAGGGGCTTCCGTGGGTGAACACCGTCGCCGCGGACTCCGCCGGTCACACCCTCTTCAGCCAGTCGCAGGTGCTGCCGCGGATCACCGACGACCTGGCGGAACGGTGCTCCACGCCGCTCGGCCGGGTCGTCTACCCGGCGTCCGGCCTGGCCGTCCTCGACGGCTCGCGGACCGCCTGCGCGCTCGGCTCGGACCCGGACGCCCTGCAGCCGGGCGCCTTCGGGCCGTCCCGGCTGCCGGCGCTGGAGGACGCCCCGTACGCGGTGAACTCCAACGACAGTGCCTGGCTGACCAACGCGGACCGGCCGCTGACCGGGTACGAGCGGGTCTTCGGGAACGTCGGGACGCAGCGCTCGCTGCGGACCCGGGGCGGCATCGAGGACGTGTCGGCGATGGCCGCGCGGGGTCGGCTGACGGTGGCCGACCTCCAGCGGCAGCAGTTCGCCAACCGCGTGCCGGCCGCCGGTCTGGCATCGGCGGACGTGGTCGCGGCCTGTCCCGCGGCGCTGCCGGCGGAGCCCGAGGCGTGCCGGGTCCTCGCCGCGTGGGACGGGACGATGGACTCGGCCGCCAGGGGTGCGCTGCTCTTCGACCGGTTCTGGCGGAAGTTCACGGCGACGGTGCCGGCGGCACGGCAGTGGAAGGTGCCGTTCTCGGCGGCGGACCCGGTCCGCACCCCGCGCGGCCTCGACACGGGCACGGCGGGCTTCGCGAAGGCGCTGGCGGATGCGGTGGCGGAGCTGCGGGCGGCGGGGATCCCGCTGGACGCGCCGCTGCGCGACCACCAGTTCGTGGTGCGGGGCGGGGAGCGGATCCCGGTGAGCGGCGGGACGGAGTCGCTGGGCGTCTGGAACAAGACGGAGCCGGTGTGGAACGCGGCGGGCGGCGGCTACGTGGAGGTCGCGCACGGCACGAGCCACGTGCAGGCGGTCGGCTGGGACGGGGGGCGCTGCCCGGTGGCCCGCACCCTGCTCGCGTACTCCCAGTCCTCGGACCCGACCTCGCCGCACCACAGCGACCAGACGAGGCTGTACGCGGACGAGCGCTGGGTGACCTCCCGGTTCTGCGAGAGGGACATCCTGCGCTCGCCCGCGCTGCGGATCGTGGTGGTCAGGGACTGAACGACCCACCAGGGACGGAACAGCCGTCAGGGACGGAACGATCCGTCAGGGGCTGAACGGTTCCTCAGGGACTGAACGAGAGGAAGACGAAGGCGGCGAAGATCGCGAGATGGACGCCGCCCTGGAGGAGCGTGGCCCGTCCGGGCACCACGGTCAGGGCGCTCACCACGCCGGTGAGGGCGAGCAGGACCATGTGGAGGGGGCCCAGGCCGAGGACCAGCGGCCCGGACAGCCAGATGGAGGCGAGCGCGATCGCCGGGATGGTCAGGCCGATGCTGGCGATCGCGGAGCCGTACGCGAGGTTGAGGCTGGTCTGCACGCGGTTGCGGCGGGCGGCGCGCACGGCGGCGAGCGTCTCGGGCAGCAGCACCATCAGGGCGATGACGACACCGACGACCGCCTTGGGCAGTCCGGCGGACTCGACGCCGTCCTCGATGGTCGGGGAGATCACCTTGGCGTTGCCGACGACGGCGACGAGGGCGACGAGGAGCAGGCCGAGGCTGGTCCAGGTGGCGGCCTTGGTCGGCGGGTCGGCGTGGTCGTCCTCCGAGCAGTCCTTGCCCTCGGGGGTGACGGGCAGGAAGTAGTCGCGGTGCCGGACGGTCTGGACGGCGACGAAGACGGCGTACAGGCCGAGGGAGGCGACGGCGGCGAAGGCGAGTTGGGCACCGGAGAACTCCGGGCCGGGCTGGCTGGTGGTGAAGGTGGGGAGCACCAGCGTCATGGTGGCGAGGGTGCAGACGGTGGCGAGCGCGCCGCCGGAGCCCTCGGCGTTGAAGACGGCGACCCGGTTGCGGAGGGCCGCGACCAGGAGCGCGAGGCCGACGATGCCGTTGCAGGTGATCATGACGGCGGCGAAGACGGTGTCGCGGGCGTAGGTGGCGGTCTTCTCGCCGCCGCCGGCCATCAGGCTGACGATGAGCCCGACCTCGATGACGGTGACGGCGACGGCCAGGACGAGCGAGCCGAAGGGTTCGCCGACCCGGTGGGCGATGACCTCGGCGTGGTGGACGGCGGCGAGGACCGCGGCGATGAGGCAGAGCGCGACGAGCCCCACGGCGAGACCTGGTAGCTCACGGCCCCAGGCGAAGACCAGCGCAAGCAGGGCCACCACCGGCCCCCACGTGGTCCACTCGCGGGTCAACGCCTTGGTGCTCGAACTCATCATCTTCTTCCTGCCCTAGGGGGCCGCCGCTCCCCGCGAGGGGGACCGTGGCCCGTTTCCGTCATTCTTCTGCGTCGGCCAGACCGTGCTCGTACGCCGCGAGGGTGTCGATGAACATCCGCCGTTCGGCCGGTCCCAGCGGGGCGAGGGCCGCCCGCCAGGCTCCGGCGCTGCGGCCGAGCCAGCCGTCGATGGCTCCTCTGCGCTCCTCCGCGATCGACACGATCTTGCGTCTGCGGTCGGCGGGGTCCTCGTGCCGTTCAAGGACCCCCTTCTTCGCCAGGTCCCCCACCATCAGGCTGACGGTGGTGGGCGCGACGCCGAGGCGCGCGGCCAGTTCGTTCACGCTCTGGGGACCGTCGAAGAGGAGGTAGGCGAGCAGGGAGAGGTGACGGGGGGCCAGCGTCAGCGACGCCAGCTCCTCGGGCACCTTGATGCGCTTCACGCGCCCCACCATCCGGGGCATGAGCAGCAGCAGCGTACGGACGGCGTCGTCGACGTCCGGTCCGGCGGCCCCGCTCCCCTCGCGCTCGGTTGACACCCTGAACCCTCCGATTTAGCTTTGCTTTCAAAGCAAATAGATCTGTCGTGATCGATGCTACCGGAGGCCACAGCCATGTCCGCGTTCAATGAGCAGGTCATCGAGGAGTTCCGGGCCGACGGCGGCCTGGTGGGCGGCATGTTCGAGGGAGCGGATCTGCTCCTGCTGACCACCCGGGGCGCCCGCAGCGGCCGGCCGCACACGACCCCGGTGGTGTACGTGCGCGACGGGGCGCGCCTGCTGGTCTTCGCGTCGAACGGGGGCGCGCCGCACCATCCCGCCTGGTACCACAACGTCCGCGCCGAGCCGCGCGTGACCGTCGAGATCGGCACGCCGGAAGGCACGGTCGACCGCTTCGAGGCGGAGGCGGTGGCGTCCGAGGGCGCCGAGCGTGACCGGCTCTACGCCGAACAGGCGGACCGTGACCCGGCGTTCGCCGCCTACCAGGCCGGTACGGAGCGGCCGATCCCGGTCGTCGCCCTGCGCCGCGCCGACGGGATCGCCGATCCGTCCCGCCGCGCGGCCGTCGCCGCACACCTGGTGAAGGTCCACGACGGGCTCCGCTCCGAACTGGCCGCGCTCCGGCAGGGCCTGAACACCGGCACACCCCGGCTCGGGGCGGAGCTCGCCCGCCACTGCCTGGCGTTCTGCGGCGCCCTGCACACCCATCACCACAGCGAGGACGGGGTCTTCGGCCTCCTCCAGGAGCAGTTCCCGCACCTCGCCGAGGATCTCGGCCGGATGCGGGAGGAACACCGCTCGGTGGCCCGCGCGATCGCCGGACTGGAGGCGCTGCTCGCCTCGGACGCGGCCCCGGACGTGCTGCGGGCCGAGGTGGACCGCCTCGCGACCGGCCTGGAGGAGCACTTCGCCCACGAGGAGGCCCGCCTGCTGACCGCCCTGACGGGCGGGTCCCCCGGCGCGTGACCGGCCGGACCCTCCCCGTGACGACCGTCCCCGCCACGGGCGGGGCAGGGCCGCGGGGTCAGGCGTCCCGCCCGTCGCCGGTTCCGTCCACCCCCGTGTCCACGTGCATCGCCGCCTCCTCGGCCGGGGCCGCGCCGTCGTCGCGTCCGACGTCACGGGCGACCGCCCGGTCGATGTGGCCGGGCCGTGCGGCGTACGGGGCCAGACGGCCGGCCCGGGTCGCGCCGGCCTCGTCGTCGACGGGTTCGCCGGCTCCTTCCGGCAGGTCTCCGATGCCGTCGCCCGCCGGCGGCCCGATCTCCGGCTCCTCCTGGCGCAGCCGGTCGTCGAGCGGTTCGCCCTCCCGCTGCTCCCGCTGGGTGGTGCCGTGGCGGGTGACGCCCCGGGGGCGGTCGGGCGGGGAGTACCCGGGGGCGCTCATGTCGTCGAGGGGGTCGGTCACGAGCGCGTCGTCCGGATCGAGGTCGCCGGAGGGACGGTTGCCCACGTCGGAGTGGGTGGGCTGGTAGACGTCGTCGGCGCGGCCTTCGTCCTGGCCGGGCGTGTCCGGCCGGTCGGCGTGGGCCATGGCGGGCTCCCTTCGTCGGTCGGTCGCGAGCCTCCGTCAGTCGGTCGCGAGGAGGATCGCGTACACGAGGAAGAACAGGGCGCACAGGACGACGACCACTCCCATCGCCACGAGGGGGCCCTTCGTCCAGCCGCGACTGAGCGGCCGGTACGGCCCGGTCGCCGGGCCCGTGCCCGATTCGGCCGGGGGTGTCTCGCCCGGACGGACGCCTCCGGCGGCGCCCGCCCCGAGGGGGTGGGGAGTGCGGGGGATGTTCCGGGGGGTGGGGTCGGGAGGGTTCGGGGTGGTGGTCATGACGCCCGTCTTCCTGGGACGCGGTGCTGCGGGTTCGGCGGCGCGGCCGTACGCCGCCGCGTCGTCGGCGTCGCCGGTCGTGGACGCGGCCCCTGGGGACGCCGTCACCGGGGCCCGTCATGTCCCGCGACTTGCCGCCACGGGCGGTCCTGAAACGGGCCGGGCCCCACAACCCTGGAACCGGTCACCGATCACTGGTCACCGGTCACCGGTCACGGTCACCGACTCACCGGTCACCGGCTCACCGGCTCACCGGCTCACCGGCTCACCGGCGCGGGCGTCCCCGGCCGGCGGCCCGGGAATCCGACCTGCCCCCCGCCCTGCCCCCGCCCTGTGCCCGCACCGCGCCCCGCTCCCCCCGGGGCGGGGACCTCACAGCGGGCGCTCTCGGCCCTCCCAGTACGGGTCGCGCAGCCGGCGCTTGTAGAGCTTGCCGTTGGGGTCGCGGGGCATGACGGCGATGAAGTCGAGGGACTTGGGGCGCTTGAATCCGGCCAGGTGGTCCGCGCAGTGGGCGAGGATCGCCTCGGCGAGCGCCGGCCCCTCCTCGTACCCCTCGGCCGCCTCGACGACCGCCTTGACCTCCTCGCCCCAGTCCGCGTGCGGGACGCCGAAGGCGGCGGCGTCGGCGACGGCGGGGTGGGCCAGGAGCGCGGCCTCGATCTCGGCGGGGTAGATGTTGACGCCGCCGGAGATGATCATGTCGATCTTGCGGTCGCGGAGGAAGAGGTAGCCGTCCTCGTCGAGGTAGCCGAGGTCGCCGACGGTGAAGAAGTCGCCGACCCGGCTCTTCGCGGTCTTGGCCTCGTCCTTGTGGTACTGGAAGCCGCCGGTGTTCATCTTCAGGTAGACCGTGCCGAGTTCGCCGGGCGGCAGCCGTTCGCCGTCGTCGTCGAGGACGGCGAGTTCGCTGATCGGCCAGGCGCGGCCGACCGTGCCGGGCCGCTTCAGCCACTCCTCCGCCGTCGCGAAGGCGCCGCCGCCCTCGCTCGCCGCGTAGTATTCCTCCACGCACCCGCCCCACCAGGCGATCATCGCCCGCTTGACGTGCTCGGGGCAGGGCGCGGCGCCGTGGATGGCGTGCCGCATCGAGGTGACGTCGTACCGCTCGCGGATCTCCTCCGGGAGGGCGAGGAGGCGGTGGAACTGCGTGGGGACCATGTGGGTGTGGGTGCAGGCGTACGCGTCGATCAGCCGCAGCATCTCCTCCGGCGTCCACTTGTCCATGAGGACGAGCGGGTGCCCGATGTGCAGTGAGGCGGCGGCGAACTGGAGGACCGCCGTGTGGTAGAGCGGCGAGCAGACCAGGTGCACGTGGGAGCCGAAGGGCCGGATGCCGAAGATGCCGAGGAAGCCGCCGAGGTGGGACTCCTCCGGGAGGCGGCCGGACAGCGGGCGGCGGATCCCCCGCGGGCGGCCGGTGGTGCCCGAGGTGTAGTTCATGACCCAGCCGAGGGTCCGGTCGGCGGGCGCCGACTCCGGCTGCCCGTCGAGGAGTTCGGCGTAGGGGCGGAAGCCGGGCACCTCCCCGACCGCGTACCGCCGTTCGGCCGCGAGGCCCGCCTCGTCGGCGGCGACGGCGGCCGCCTCGGCGAAGCGCTCGTGCGCGATCAGCACCTTGGCACCGGAGTCGGCGACGATCCAGGCGATCTCCGCGCCCACGAAGTGGTGGTTGACCGGGACGAGGTAGAGACCGGCCTGGGTGGCGGCGAGATGGGCGGTGAAGAACTCGACGCCGTTGGGCAGGACCACGGCGAAGGCGTCGCCGCGCTCCAGGCCGGCCGCGCGCAGCCCGTGCACCATCCGGTTCGCGGCGGCGAGCAGCCGGCCGGCCGGCCACTCCTCGCCGTCCGGCGCCACCAGCACGGTGCGGTCCGGGTCGGCGGCGGCCTGGGCCCAGAACCCGTTCGGGCTTCCCTCGCTCATCACACACCCCTTCCGGCGATCCGGTCGATCCGGTCGACCGCCTTCTCGAAGCCCCGCGTCAGCTCGTCGACGACCTGCTGGACGCTGCGCTCGGAGTTCATCCGGCCGACGATCTGCCCGACGGGGGTGCCGAGCAGGGGGTCGACCTCGTACTTCTGGATCCGCGACACGGCCTCCGCGACCAGCAGGCCCTGGAGCGGCATGGGCAGCGGGCCCGGCCCGGCCGGGTCCTCCCAGGCGTCGGTCCACTCGGTGCGCAGCTGACGGGCCGGCTTGCCGGTCAGCGCGCGGGACCGGACGGTGTCGCCGGAACCGGCGGCGAGCAGCTTCGCGGTCAGGGCGCGCGAGTGGAGCTCGGCCTCGGTGGTGGTGAGCCAGAGCGAGCCGAGCCACACGCCCTGGGCGCCGAGCGCGAGACCGGCGGCGATCTGCTCGCCGCTGCCGATGCCGCCCGCGGCGAGGACCGGGAGCGGGGAGACGGCGTCCACGACCTCGGGCGTGAGCACCATGGAGGCGATCTCGCCGGTGTGGCCGCCCGCCTCGTACCCCTGGGCCACGACGATGTCGATGCCGGCCTCCGCGTGCCGGCGGGCATGCCGGGCGCTGCCGGCGAGCGCGGCCACCAGCACCCCGTGGTCGTGCGCGCGGGCGACGACGTCCGGCGGCGGCGAACCGAGGGCGTTGGCCAGGAGCTTGATGGGGTAGTCGAAGGCCACGTCGAGCTGACCGCGGGCGACCTCCTCCATCCAGCCGGTGATCCGCCAGCCCGACGCCTCGCCCTCGGCGAGTTCGGGCACGCCGTGCTTGGCGAGGACCGAGCGGACGTACTCCCGGTGTCCGGCGGGGATCATGGCCTCGACGTCGGCCTCGGTGACGCCCTCGACCTTCTTGGCGGGCATCACGACGTCGAGGCCGTAGGGCCGTCCGTCGGTGTGCTCCTGCATCCAGTCGAGGTCGCGGGCGAGGTCGTCCGGCGCGGTGTACCGGACCGCGCCCAGGACGCCGAAGCAGCCGGCCCGGCTGAGGGCGGCGGCGACCGCGGGGAAGGGCGTGAAGCCGAAGATGGCGTGCTCGATCCCCAGTGTGCGACTCAGCTCCGTCTCCATGGGCGGCAGGATGCCGCAGCGGGGCGGTGGAGGGAAGAGGTTTTCTGATGCATCGTCAGATTCTTTGACGGGTGGGGCGGAGCGGGGTGCGGGAGGGTGGAGGCGTACGGGCCGGAACGAGGTGCCGGGAGGCGGGCCGATGGGCGTGGCGGGACAGGGGCGGCGGGGGGACGCGCGGGGACCGGACCCAGGGCCGGCGCCCCAGGACGGACGGGGACCGGACGGCGCGCTGCGGTGGGGTACGGCGGCGGAGGCCGGCCTCCTCGGGCGGGAGCTGGAGGGGATGGTCGAGGACGTGCGCGGATTCCTCGGCCCCTCGCCGGTACGGCCGTGGTGCGCGGGCGCCGTGCTGCTCGCCGGACGGGGCAGGACGGTGGCGCTGCACCGGGCGGTCGGCTGGGCGGTGCGCTGGGCCGCGTACGACGAGGAGAACGACACGGCCGTCGAGCCGGCGCCCGGGCGGCGGGTCCCGATGACCCCGGACACCGTCTTCGACGTCGCCTCGCTCACCAAGCTCTTCACCTCCCTCCTGGCCGTGCGGCAGGTCGAGCGCGGCACGCTGGAGCTCGGGGGACGGGTCGCCGCGTACCTGCCGGAGTTCGGCGGGGCGGGCAAGGCGGACATCACCGTCCGGCAGCTGCTCGGCCACACCTCGGGGCTGCGCGCGGAGCTGCCGCTGTACGAGGCGCCGGACCGGGAGGGGCGGCTGCGGATGCTGTGGGAGGAGGCCCCGGTCGATCCGCCCGGGACGGCGTACCGCTACTCGGACCTCAACCTGATCGCGCTGCACCTGCTCCTGGAGCGGATCACCGGTCACGGTCTGGAGGACCTGCTCCACGACGAGATCACCGCTCCGCTGGGGATGCACCGCACACGTTTCGTCCCCCCGCTCTCGTGGCGGCCGGAGACGGCCGCCACCGAGGACGCCCGCCGCCCGTGGGCACGGCTCGACCGGGGCATGGTGCGGGGCGAGGTCCACGACGAGAACGCCTACGCCATGGGCGGCGTCGCCGGCCACGCCGGAGTCTTCTCCCGCGCCCGCGACCTCGCCGTCCTCGCCCGCACACTGCTCGACGGCGGCGTCTGCGGCTCCACCCGCATCCTCTCCCCCGCCTCCGTGGACCTCCTCCTCACCGACGTCAACCAGGACTTCCCCGGCCACGCGCACGGCCTCGGCTTCGAGCTGGACCAGCGCTGGTACATGGGCGCCCTCTCCGGTCCCCGCACCGCGGGACACACCGGCTTCACCGGCACCAGCCTGGTCCTGGCCCCGGACTCCGACGCGTTCCTGATCCTCCTCGCCAACTCCGTGCACCCCGTCCGCACCTGGCGTTCGGGATCGGCCCCGCGCGTGGCGGCCGCGAACCGGCTCGCCCGCGCGATCCCGGTCCGCCCGCCGGCCGGTACGGGCCCCACGGCCTGGTTCTCCGGCATGACGGCGCCCGCCGGCGCCACGCTGACCCTCCCGCCGACGGGACCGGGGGCGCGCCGCCTCGCCTGCCTGCTCTGGTGGGACACCGCGCCGGACACCGACCGCCTCGTCCTGGAGGCGACGACCGACGCCACCGCGCAAGAGCGTCCCGTCCCCTTCACCACCACCCCCGCCGACGGCCCGGGCGAACCGCTCCCGCACCCGGACGGCACGGCCGGCGGCTGGTCCGGCCGCCGCTGGCACCTCCTCACGGCCGACCTCCCGACCAGCCGCTCGATCCGCCTCCGCTTCCGGTACGGCACCGCCTCCCCCGCCGTCGGACGCGGGGTGTACGTGACCGGGCTCCGGGTGCTGGACGGCTCGGGCGCGGCGCTCTTCGACGAGTCCCGGCCGGCCGACGCGGCTCGTGTCGACGCGTCCGGCTGGCACCGCTCGGCCGACTGACAGAGGCCGTGGAAGGGCCGCGACGGAGGCGCCGGGGCGCGGGCCCCGGCGCCGGACGCGGCAGGCGGGCTCACGCCTCGGTCAGCCAGCCCTCCTCGATGCCGTCGAGGACGAAGCCGTTGTCGAAGCGCACCTTGTACCGGACCCGCGTGCCCATGGCGGCGCCGTACGCTCCCTGCCGGACGAGCTGCTCGCGGAGGCCCTCGACCATGTCGGCCGCGGGGCCCTGGAACTGCCCGTCGCGGATCCGCTGCTCGAACTCGGCCAGCCCCGCCCCGAGGGCACCGCCCAGGCCCTCCGCCGCCTTCATGACGACGCCCGTCAGCCCCTCGACCAGGAACAGCGGACCCGCCACACCGGGCCTGGCCGCCATGTCGTCCCCGGTGACCTGTACATCCCTGGTCAGCCTCACCCTCGCGCCGGTCCCGTACAGCATGGACGTACCCCCCTCGTTCGCTCTTGACCGTGTCCGCGCCAGCCTAGGACGGCGACCGGGCCGGCGGCGGCGATCTCCGCAGGACGGCTCAGACCCGCGGTGCGGGCACGGACTCCGGAGGACCCGCGACCCCGACGCACGCCTCGTTGCCCTCCGGGTCGGCGAGGACCACGTTCGCGGGGGCGTCCGCGTCGTGCACGATCCGGCCGCCCGCGGCGAGGGCCGCCGCGATCCGGGCCTCGGCCTCGTCGTACGGCACCCAGACGTCGACGTGGATCCTGTTGCGCGCGCCCCGCGCCTCGTCCATGTGCTGGAAGTAGAAGGGGGCTCCCCGGCGCAGCGGGTCGATGAGGTCCTCGTCGCTGCCCGCGCGGTTCTCGTAGCCGAGCAGCGCCCGCCAGAACGGCAGCACCGCCGGCACCGCGAGCGCGTCCAGGGTCACCTGGACGGTGCCGACGGCCGAGGGGTCGGCGACCAGGCCGAGGGCGCAGGCGAGCTCCGAGATCCGCGGGGCGAGGTCCAGGTGTCGCCCGGTGACACCGTAGACGGTGTCCGTGACGGTGACCAGCCGGACGAGGACGCCGCCGGGACGCAGGTCGACGTCGGGGTCCGCGTGGCCGGCACCGTCGTCCAGGAGCCGGGCCAGCTCCGCCACGAACGCCGCCCCGGCGGCGAAGCCGTCGGTACGGAACCAGGCGCAGGCGCCCTCCCCCACGACCCGCCAGTCCTCCAGCCCCGGCGTCTCGTGGAACCGCCGCGGCCGGATCCGCTCCGCCTTGTCCTCGGTCTCGGTCTCGGTCACGCGGACAACCTAGCGGAGGGGTACGACAGCCAGGGGGCGGGCGCGGCGCTCCGTCGTTCCGGCCGGCCGGAGGCGGGGTGCGCCGGGGGTAGAGTCGGCGGCTCGGTCCGGGCGGAGAGGTCGGTGAGGCGGGCGTGGCGGGGCGGAAGTCGCTGGGGCGGGGGTTCGGGCGGCTGTGGGCCGCGTACGCGGTGAGCACGTACGGCACGTGGCTCGGTTTCGGCGCCTTTCCGCTGCTCGCGGTGGTCGTGCTGGACGCGGGGCCCGCGCAGGTCGCGGCGCTCGCGGCGACGGGGCGGGCGGTGGGCGCCGTGCTCGCGGTGCCGCTGGGACCGTGGGTGGAGTTCCGCCGCAAGCGGCCCGTCATGGTCGCGATGGACCTGGTGCGGTGCGGGGCGCTGGCCAGCGTCCCCGCCGCGTACCTGCTCGGGTGGCTGGGCTTCACCCAGCTCCTGCTGGTCTCGGTCGTCGTCGCGGCGGCGGACATCGCGTTCCGCGCGGCGAGCGGCGCCTTCCTGAAGGGGCTGGTGCCGCCGGAGGACCTCCTCCTCGCGAACAGCCGCTTCGAGGCCACGAACTGGACCGCCTCGATGGCCGGCCCGCCCCTCGGCGGAGCCGCGATCGGACTCCTCGGACCCGTGACGACGATCTTCGCCGACGCGCTGAGCCATCTGCTCTCCGCCCTCGGCATCCGCGCGATCGGCGGGACGGAACCGGAACCCGCGCGGCCGGAACGCGGGCGGATGCGCGCCGGGGACCTGTTCGAGGGCTGGCGCCACATCCTGCGCCACCCGGTGCTGCGCCCGCTCTTCCTCAACGCGATCGCGGTCAACGGGCTGATCATGGCCTCGGAGCCGCTGCTCGCCGTGCTCCTCCTGCGCGACCTGGGCTTCTCCGCCTGGCAGTACGGGCTCGTCTTCGCGGCCCCCTGCGTGGGCGGGCTCGTCGGCTCGCGGCTGGCGCCCCGGCTGGTGACCCGCTTCGGCGACGGCCGGGTGCTCCGCGCGGCCGGGGTGCTGCGGTCGTGCTGGTCGCTGGGGCTGGCGTTCGTGCCGTCCGGCACCGCCGGGATGGTGGTGGTGATGGGCGTGCAGCTCGGCCTGGTGGCGTCCTGCGGCGTCTTCAACCCGCTCCTCGCCACCCGCCGCCTCCGCCACACGGCCCCGGACCGGCTCGCCCGCACGCTGGCCGCCTGGTCGGTCAGCGCGAGCCTCTCCATCGCCGCCATGACCGCCCTGTGGGGCCTCCTGGCGGCCGTCACCACGCCCCGCACCGCCCTGGCCGCGGCGGGGGTCCTCCTCCTGGCCACCCCGCTGCTGCTGCGCGGCGCCGGGACCCGCGCGGACGCGGCCGAGGAGCCCGCACCGCTGTCCGGGCCGTAGGCCGGCCGTCCCTTCCGGAGCTCGCCGGGCTCGCCCTCAGGTCCCGTCCGGGGGCACTCCCGGTCCGGGGGCGGCGGCCGCGCGGAGGGCGGTGAGCACGGGGGCGATCAGCGGGTGGTCCTCGGCGCCCCGGCGCACGGCGGCGAAGACGCGGCGGGTGGGCGCGACGCCGTCGACGGGTCGGACCGCGACGTCGGTGAGGTCCATGCCGCGCAGCGCCGAACGGGGCACGAGCGCCGCGCCGGCACCGGCGCCGACGAGCGCGACGACGGCCCGGAAGTCGTCCGACACGTGCTCGAAGCGGGGGGCGAACCCGGCGTACTCGCAGGCCAGGACGGTCACGTCATGGCAGGGGTTGCCGGCGGACTGGCCGATCCAGGCGTCCTTGGCCAGGTCGGCGAGCGCGACGCGGTCGGTGCCGCCGAGGGGGTGGCCCGGCGGGAGGACCACGTCGAAGGGCTCCGCGTAGAGCGGCACCCGGGTGAGGCGGGCGTCGTCCTCGCCCGGGGCGCCCCGGTACTCGACGGCCACGGCCACGTCCACCTGCCGGTCCAGCACCATCAGCAGGCTCTCGTCGCCCTCGGCGTCCCGCACCCTGACCCGGATGCCCGGTGCCGTGGCGGCGAGATCCGCGATGGCGGGCGCGACGACGAGGCCGATGCCCGTGGCGAACGCGGCGACCGTGACCGTTCCCGCCTCGCCGGAGCCGTACGCGGCGAGCTCCGCCTCCGCCCGTTCCAGCTGGGCGAGGACGGCGTTGGCGTGGCTGAGGAGGATCTCGCCCGCGGGCGTCAGCCTGGCCCCCCGGGCGCTGCGGTCGACGAGCCGGTGGCCCGTCTCCTGCTCCAGGGCGGCGAGCTGCTGGGACACGGCGGAGGGGGTGAGGTACAGCGCGGCGGCCGCCGCCGTGACCGTGCGGTGGTCGGCCACCGCACGGAGGATGTGCAACCGCCGTGCTTCGATCATGCGCCCAGTCTCCCAGGCCGGGGGCAGGGCTCGCGCCCACGGCCGGATCCACCGTCCGGACTCCCGGACGGTGGATCCCGGATCCTGGATCCGGGGCTCAGCCGCGGAGGTCGGCGCGGGCCGCCACGAAGGCGTCCACCGCGCGGTCCACGTCCTCCGTGGAGTGGGCGGCCGAGAGCTGGACCCGGATGCGGGCCTGGCCCTGCGGGACGACCGGGTACGAGAAGCCGATCACGTAGACGCCGCGCTCCAGGAGCAGCTCGGCCATCCTCCCGGCTTCCGACGCGTCGCCGATCATGACGGGCGCGATGGCGTGGTCGCCGGGGAGGATGTCGAAGCCCTCCTCGGTCATGCGGCGGCGGAAGAGCGCCGTGTTGGCGTTCAGCTTGTCGCGCAGGTCGCCGGCGGACTCCAGCAGGTCGAGGACCTTGAGGGAGGCGGCGGCGATGACCGGGGCGAGGGTGTTGGAGAAGAGGTACGGGCGGGAGCGCTGGCGCAGCAGGGCGACGATCTCGGCGCGGGCGGCGACGTAGCCGCCGGAGGCGCCGCCGAGGGCCTTGCCGAGGGTGCCGGTGATGATGTCGACGCGGTCCATGACGCCGTGCAGCTCGGGGGTGCCGCGGCCGCCGGCGCCGACGAAGCCGACGGCGTGCGAGTCGTCGACCATGACCATGGCGTCGTAGCGCTCGGCCAGGTCGCAGATGTCGGCGAGCGGGGCGACGTACCCGTCCATGGAGAAGACGCCGTCGGTGACGATCAGCTTGCGCCGGGCGCCGCCCTCGGTGGCCTCCTTGAGCTGCTGCTCCAGGTCGGCCATGTCGCGGTTGGCGTAGCGGAAGCGGCGGGCCTTGGAGAGGCGGATGCCGTCGATGATGGAGGCGTGGTTGAGGGCGTCGGAGATGACCGCGTCCTCGGCGCCGAGGAGGGTCTCGAAGACGCCGCCGTTGGCGTCGAAGCAGGAGGAGTAGAGGATCGTGTCCTCCTGGCCGAGGAAGGAGGAGAGGCGGGCCTCCAGCTCCTTGTGGACCTCCTGCGTGCCGCAGATGAAGCGGACCGAGGCCATGCCGTAGCCCCAGCGGTCGAGGGCCTCGTGGGCGGCGGCGACGACGTCGGGGTGGTCGGCGAGGCCGAGGTAGTTGTTGGCGCAGAAGTTCAGGACCTCGCCGGGGCGGCCGCCGGCCGTGACCTCGACGGTCGCGGACTGGGGGGTGCCGATGACGCGCTCGGGCTTGTGGAGGCCGGCCGCCCGGATCTCGTCGAGGGTGGCGCGGACGTCGTCGCGTACGGAATCGAACATGGGTCAGGCTCCCGCAGTCCAGTCGAGGATGATCTTGCCGCTCTTGCCGGAGGCCGCGTCGTCGAAGGCGGCCTCGTAGTCGGTGAAGTCGTACCGCCCGGTGATGACCGGAGAGAGGTCGAGCCCGCCCTCCAGCAGGACGGACATGGCGTACCAGGTCTCGAACATCTCGCGGCCGTAGATGCCCTTGACGGTGATCATCGAGGTGACGATCTTCGCCCAGTCGACGGCGAAGTCCTCGCTCGGGAGCCCGAGCATGGCGATCTTTCCGCCGTGGGTCATGTTGGCGATCATGTCGCGCATGGCGTGCGGGTTGCCCGACATCTCCAGGCCGACGTCGAAGCCCTCCTTCAGGCCGAGGGTGCGCTGGCCGTCGGCGATGGTCTTCTCGGCCACGTTGAGGGCGAGGGAGACGCCGGTCTTGCGGGCCAGGTCGAGGCGCTCCTCGCTGACGTCGGTGATGACGACGTTGCGGGCGCCGGCGTGCTTGGCGACGGCGGCGGCCATGATGCCGATCGGGCCGGCGCCGGTGACGAGGACGTCCTCGCCGACGAGCGGGAAGGAGAGCGCGGTGTGGACCGCGTTGCCGAACGGGTCGAAGATCGCGGCGACGTCGAGGTCGACGGGGACGCGGTGCACCCACACGTTGGAGGCGGGCAGCGCCACGTACTCGGCGAAGGCGCCGTCACGGCCGACGCCGAGGCCGACGGTGGCGCGGCAGAGGTGGCGGCGGCCGGCGAGACAGTTGCGGCACTTGCCGCAGACGAGGTGGCCCTCGCCGCTGACCAGGTCGCCGACCGCGATGTCGGAGACGTCACGGCCGACGGAGACGACCTCGCCGACGAACTCGTGGCCGATGGTCATCGGCGTGGAGATGGTCTTCTGCGCCCAGCCGTCCCAGGAACGGATGTGCAGGTCGGTGCCGCAGATCCCGGTCCGCTTGACCTTGATCAGTACGTCCCCCGGACCGGTCTCCGGCTCGGGCACGTCCGTGAGCCAGAGTCCCGGCTCCGCCTTCAGCTTGACCAACGCCTTCAATGCCACGGCTCCCGACGTGCGTGTCCTGTGATGTACGGGTCAGGGCACGCGTGCGCGCCCAAGATCCTCGGGGTCGAATCTTCCGTACCGGAGGCTCGCGGTCCATCGAGGTTTTCTTAAGCGCGCTCGCAGTTCAGCTTCACGCCGGGGCGTCACCGCTGTTCAGGCGGGTCGACCGGCGTTTCCGGCGGTGACGAAGGAGGCCGGAAGCCAACTCGTACGGACGCGTCCCATGGAGCCTTCGACGGCGACGGCGGCCGCGTGGCCGTCGGCGGTGGGCACGCCCCGCACGTCCCAGCCGTCGGGGAGGGCGGAGGGGTCGCGCTCGCCGAGGTAGTCCTTGTCGAGGGAGCGGGCCATGCCGATGCCGATGCCCTTGAGGTACGCCTCCTTCCGGCACCAGATGCGGGCGAACGCCTCGGGCGCGTGCCCGGCGTCGGCGATCTCGGCCCGCTCCAGCGGGTGGAGGGCGGAGGTCACCTCGCGGACGGTGGTGGCCTTGGGGAAGCTCTCGACGTCCACGCCGACGGTCCTGGCGGCGATGCCGATGAGGACGACGTCGCCGCTGTGCGAGAGGGAGAAGTGCGGGACGCCGGGCGGCCCGTCGACGGCCGGGCGGCCGTGGAGGTCGCCGCAGCCGGGGCAGGGCTCCCTGCGGTACACGACCTCGGCGGGCGCGACACCCAGGCGGGGGGCGAGGAGGCGGCGCAGGGCGATGTGGCCGATGCCGTACCGGAGCCGGTCCGCCACCCGGAGGGGCCCGGTGAGCCGGACGCGTTCCTCGGCGTCGAGCTCGGAGGGGTTGAGCTCGTCCTCGGCGACGTGGTCCACCCGCAGCTGCCACAGGTCGACGTCGGTCCGGGCGGGGCCGGCGTCCTCCTCGCGGGCGGGCGTGCGGGGCTCGGGGGCGGGGTCGCCGAGGCGGTCGATGATCACACGGTTCATTAAATCAGCGCGGCCGGGGCCGACTCAGGGTGCTCCTGGGGCCGTTGGTCCGGCGGCTCCCCGGCCTTCGGACGCCGCGGCGGTGCCGCGGCGGACGGCGTCGGCCTCCGTGTGCCGGCCGAGCCGGTCGAGGCAGTGGGTGAGGTCGGCGAGGGCGGAGAGGGTGTCCGGATGCAGCGGCCCGAGGGTCCGGCCGCGGGCCTCGGCGAGGGACCGCAGCGGTGCGAGGGCCTCGTCCCAGCGTCCGAGCCGGCCGAGGAGGACGGCGGCCTCGCGGCGGCTGCGCAGGGTGTCGGGATGGTCCGCGCCGAGGACCCGCCGCCGGGCGGCGTGGACCGCCTGGGCGGTGTCGAGCGCCTCCTGCCAGCGGCCGAGCCGGGCGAGGTGGACGGAGAGCGCGTGCCGGACGCGCAGGGTCTCCGGGGCGTCGGCGCCCTGGGTGCGGGTGCGGACGGCGACCAGGTCCCGGCAGACGGCGAGGGCGTCGGCGGCCCGGCCGAGCCGGCCCAGGCAGGCGCTGGTCTCGTAGCGGGCGGAGAGCGTGTCCGGGTGGTCCGGGCCGAGCGAGGCGGCCCGCCCCTCGGCCACCGCGCGGTACTGGTCGAGGGCCTCCTCGGCGCGGCCCAGGCGGCCCAGGGTGTGGGCGAGTTCGTGACGGGTGACCAGGGTGTCGGGGTGGTCCGCGCCGAGCAGCCGGGTGCGGGTGTCGGCGACGGCGAGGGCCGTCCGGTACGACTCCTCCAGGCGGCCGAGCCGGGCGAGGGTGTACGCGAGGTTGTGACGGCAGCGCAGGGTGTCGGGGTGGTCGGCGCCGGCGGTGCGCTCACGGACCGCGAGGACGTCGGCGTAGAGCGTGTGCGCCTCCGCGTGCCGGCCGAGCCGGCCGAGGGTGTAGGCGCGCTCCTGGCGGGCGGCCAGGGTGTCGGGGTGCTCGGCACCGAGGACGCGGGCCCGGGCGTCGGCGACGCGCTCGAACGCCTCCAGGGCCTCGGCCGTGCGGCCGAGCCGCCCCAGCGCGAAGGCGAGTTCGTAGGCGCTGGTCAGGGTGTCGGGGTGGTCGGGGCCGAGCACCCGCGTCCGGTCCCCGGCGACGGAGCGGTGCAGCTGTTCGGCCTCGGACCAGCGGCCGAGCCTGCCGAGGCCGAGGCCGGCCCGGTGCCGGGCGGCGAGCACGGCGAGCAGTTCGGGCGTGGCGTCCGTGGTGGGGCGGGCGGGGCCCTCGGCGCCGTCCGCGCCCGGCCGGGCGGTGGTCCACTCGGTGGTGAGGACGGCCGCGGCCGGGTCGTGGCCGCCGGCGCGGGGCGCGCCGGGCGCGGCGGGGCGGGGCCCGGCGGTGACGGCCCGGGCCCACGCGGGCGTGCCGCCCAGCCCGGTCACCTGCACGCCGTCGGCCCCGGCGGGGGGACGCGGCGGGTCGTGCGGGAGCGGCGGCACGTGCTGCCCCGCGCCGCCGATCGTGCGGCCGTTCACGATCCGGCGGCGCAGGTCGGAGGCGTCGCGCGGGCGCTGGTCGGGGACCTTGGCGAGGAGGTCGACGACGAGCCGGTCGAAGTAGTCGGGCAGCTCGGAGCGGTGGGTGCGCGGCGGGCTCGGCACGGTGTCCCGGTGCCCGACGAGCACGGCCCAGGAGTCGTCGAGGTCGAACGGCGGTGCCCCGGTGGCGAGTTCATAGAGCACACAGCCGAGCGAGTACAGGTCGCTGCGGTGGTCGATGTCGCCGCCGCCGATCTGCTCCGGGGACATGTAGTGCGGGGTGCCCATGGCGATGCCGGTGCCGGTGAGGCGTGAGGTGAACCCCATGTCGGCGCCGAGGCGCGCTATCCCGAAGTCGCAGATCTTCACCGTGCCGTCGCGCAGCCGCATGATGTTGGCGGGCTTGAGGTCGCGGTGCACGATCCCCATGCGGTGGGTGTATTCGAGGGCGTCGGCGACCTGGTCGGCGATGTCGACGACCTCGTGGACCGGCAGCGGGTTGCGAGCGTTGGCGGCGAGGAGCTGGCTGAGGTTCTGTCCCTCCAGCAGTTCCATGACGAGGAAGAGCACGCCCTCGTACTCGCCGAAGTCGTGGACCACGGTGATGCCCCGGTGCTGGAGCGCCGCCGCGACCCGCGCCTCACGGCGGAACCGCTCGCGGACCACGGTCTGCACGCCCGCGTCCTGATGCGGACCCAGCGGCTTGAGGCACTTGACCGCGACCCCGCGGCCCAGCGCCTCGTCCGTGGAACGCCACACCTCGCCCATGCCGCCGCGGCCGATGACCTCGTGCAGGCGGTAACGCCCCTGGATCAGCTTGATGTCCCCCATCGTGTGCCGTCGCCCCCGTCGATCTCGTGCACGCTCTCCGGCCCGTCCAGTATGGCCGCAGCCTCGGACAGTGTGTACGGGTCGGGTCGGGTGTCCGGCCCGAGGCGGTCCATGGCGCGCAGGATGTGGCGGGGAGGCAGGCGCCACCGGAGCCCGGCCGGTACGCGGCGCAGCAGCCGGGCCGTGGAGGTGAGGCGCCGGGTGACGGTGGCGGCGGGCGGCACGGGGCGGCCGTAGAGCTCATGGGCCCACTCCGGCAGCGTGTCGTACGCCAGCGAGCTGATCCGCCGCCACACCAGGGCCCGTCCCACCGCGAGCGCGGGCGGTACGGGTGGCCGGCGCAGGAAGTCGAGCACGGCGAGCGCGTCCTCGCCCGCGGTGAGTCCGCCGCGGACCGAGTCGAAGTACGCGGCGAGCCCCGCGGCGGTGGCCGGTACGGCCGCCGGGTCGAGCCCCACGAGCCGCGCGGAGGTGCGCTGCTCGTCCACGTACCGGTCCGCCGTCCTCCCGGTCAGCGGCAGCCCGGACCGGCGGGCGACGGAGACGTACGAGTCGATCTCGGCGCAGTGCACCCAGAGGAGCAGCTCCGGGTCGTCCACCCCGAGCAGCCGGTGGATCCGCCGCACCCGCGCGCCCGCCGCCTCCGCGGCCTCGCTCGTCCCGTAGCTGAGCGTCCCGACGAAGCTCGCCGTCCGCATGAGCCGCCCCCAGGGGTCCTCCCGGAAGCTGCTGTTGATCATGACTCCGCGTACGGCGACGGGGTGCAGGGCCTGGAGGTACAGGGCCCGCACCCCGGCGATCCACATCACCGGGTCGCCGTGCAGCTGCCAGGTCACGGAGCGGGGCCCGAAGAGCCCGGGATCGGCGTCCAGCCTCATGGTGTTCAGGCTACGCGGGGCGGGGCGGACGGGACCCCGCTCGTCACGGACATCGGATCCGGGATCTTGGATCTTGGATCTTGGATCTTGGATCCGATCCCCTCACCCGGTCACCCGATCTCCACCGCGCGCGCCCACTCCGGCGGCCGGCGCAGAAGGTCCTCCTCCTCGTCACCCTCGCCTTCCCCCGTGACGGGTGGGCGCGGGAAGAGGCCCACGACGGTGCGGCAGGAGGGGGCGGAGGAGGGCCAGGGGGTCTGGCCGTCCGTGAAGACGACGAGGACGTCGGGGCGGGGGGTGAGGCGGAGGGCGCGGGCGAAGCCGGCGCGGAGGTCGGTGCCGCCGCCTCCGACGAGGGGGATCTCGGCGTCGCCGCAGAGGCGGTGGGCGGTGTGGGCGGCGGCGTCGCAGGCGACGACCGTGACGAGGTCGCGGCGGCCGCCGAGGGCGCGGGTGACGGCGGCGACCTCCAGGAGGGCGCTGCCGAGTTCGGTGTCGGAGACGGAGCCGGAGGTGTCGACGACCACGCCGACGCGGGGCGGGACGCGGCGGAGACTGGGGAGGACGACGCCGGGGAGGGCGGCGGCGCGGCGGGCGGGGCGGCGATAGGTGTAGTCGTCGCCCGCGCCGGCCGCGGAGACGGCGGCGCGGAGGGCCGCGCCGAGGAGCTCGCGCCAGGGCTGGGGCGGGTGGCAGACCTGTTCGGCCCAGCGCCGCCAGCCCTCGGGGGTGGTGCCGGGGCGGCCCTTGATGCCCTGGGCGACGCGGTACACGACGGCTTCGCGCTCCTGCGGGGTGAGGCCGTCGGCGCCGTCGGGGCCGAGTTCCCAGGCGCGGTCGCGGCCGTCGGCGCCGCTGCCGCAGTCGAGCCAGGCCATGCCGGCGGTGCGGGGCGTGAGCCGTACCGCGCGGAGGTAGTCCTCCATCAGCAGTCCGGGAGCCAGGGCGAGCATCTGGGGGTGGAGGGCGCCGGCGGGGCGCGGGAGGCCGTCGCCGTAGACGTCGTCGTTGATCTCGAAGTCGCCGGCGATGTTCATCCGGTGCCGTTCGGCCTCGCCGTCGAGGCCGAGGTCGCGGGCGAGGCGGTCGCCCCGTCCGTGGTGGTCGCGGAGCAGGTGGGCGACCTCGTGGACCCAGACGCCGGCGAGTTCGCGCATCGGGGTCCGGTCGACGAAGGCCGGGGAGACGTACATCCGCCAGTGGCGGTCGACCCCCATGGTGGGGACGTGCCGGGTGGGCACGACGCGGAGGGCGAAGAGGGCGGTGGCCAGGTAGGGGCGGACGCGGACGGCGTAGAGGCGGGCGGTGTACAGCTTCTCGTGGTCGAGGGCCCGGTCGGCCGGGACCACGGGGGTGGCGGGGGTACTCGTCGGCGTCCCTGGGCGGCGGGACGGACCGCGCGCCGGGAGAGGCCGACGGCTCCTGCGAGGCGTTCGATGGCGGCGGGCACGTCCCAGTCGTCGCGGCGCAGGGCGGCGAGGGTGGTGGCGGGCACGACGACGAGGTCCGGCGGGCCGGTCTCGGCGGCGCGGGCGAGAAGGGCCCAGGCGGCGTCCCAGCGGTCGCGGGCGGGGCGTTCGCGGACGGCGGCCACGACGCCTTCGAGGGCGGCCTGGCGCCGGTCGCCGCGTTCGGGGAGCTCGGCGCCGGCCGGGTCGGCGAGCAGGTCCTCGGGGTCGGGGAGGTCCATCCGGTCGAGCCAGGCGAGGAGTTCGAAGCCCGGGCCGTCCCCGACCGTGCCGCGGAGGAGGAGGGAGAGGACCTCGCGGGAGGAGCCGGCGACGGTCGCGAAGGCGAGCAGGCGCAGCGTCATGTCCCAGCTGCGCGGCGAGGGCCAGGGTCCGCCCCTGCGGGTCTCCTCCCCCGGCAGCCGGTGGACGAGGCCGGGCCGCGCGCCGAGCAGCCCGCAGACCGCCCGGCGGGCCCGGTCGACCGCCTCGGGGAGCCGCAGCGGGTCGAGGCGGGGCAGGGTGGCGCGGGGCCAGGTGCCGCCGAGGCCCCGGACGACGACATCGTGCTCGTGGGTCCAGCTCAGGTGGACGAACCGGTTGGCGAGCGGGGCGCTCAGCTCCCAGCCGTCGGCGGCGGAGGCGCGGGGGTTGGCGGCGGCCACGATCCGTACGCCGGGCGGGAGGGTGAGGGCACCGACCCGGCGCTCCAGGACGAGCCGGAGCAGGGCGGCCTGGACGGCGGGCGGCGCGGTGGACAGTTCGTCGAGGAAGAGCAGGCCGCGGCCCTCCCGGACGAGGCGGACGGCCCAGTCGGGCGGGGCCATCGCCACCCCCTGGACGGCGGGGTCGTCGCCGAGGACGGGCAGTCCGGAGAAGTCGGTGGGTTCGTGGACGCTCGCGATGACGGTGGTGAGGGGCAGGTCGAGCTCCTCGGCGAGCCGGGTCAGGGCGGCGGTCTTGCCGATGCCGGGCTCGCCCCAGAGGAGGACGGGCAGGTCGGCGGCGACCGCGAGGGTCAGGGCCTCCAGCCGGCCGTCGGCGCGGGGTTCGGTGCGGGTGTCGCCGAGGAGGGCGAGAAGGTCGGCGGCGACGTCGAGCGGGGAGGCGTCCGCGATGGCGGGGCACGGTCCTGAGGCCGCGCCGGGGCCGGGCGGGGACGGGTGCGCGGTGGCGGGGCGCGGTCCCGGGGCCGCGGCGGGGCAGGGCGGGGAGGCGTCCGCGGTGGTGTCGGGGTGGGCGGGGTGGGCGGGGGCGTGGGTGCGCATGGGTGGGATCACCTGAGGGGGTGTGGGCGTGCCGGGGGCACGACGGCGAGCAGGAAGGGATCGGGGCGCGCGGCGCCCGTGGGCGGGCGTGTCGGGTCGGGTCGGCGCCCGTGGGCGGGCCCGGCAGCTCGGGTCGGCGCCCGTGGGCGGGCGCACCGGCTCGGGTCGGCACCGCGCGCGCCGCGCCGCGCCGGGCCGGCATGGCGCACGGGCGCACGGGCGCGCGTGCGGCGGGTCAGCGGGCGGCTTGGGCGTGGCGCGGGTGGTCGCGGTGGGCGGGGCGGCTCGCCGCGCGGGCTGCGGGGCGGGGGCCTCGGGGCCGCCGGGGGCGGCCGCGGTCCGGGTCGGGCGCGGGTGCGGGCGGGGGTTCGGGGACGGCCTCGGGGCCGGTGGCCCGCAGGCCCGCCCGGTAGAGCCCGTGCAGGACCTTCCGTTCCGCGGCGCGTTCGAGCGCCTGGCGCAGGGGGCCGTCCCGCAGGGCGGCCCCGGGGCCGAGCAGGGCCTCGACGACGGCGAGCGCGCCGGCGGTGTCGCCGTGGGCGAGGCGTTCGCGGACGCCGGTGAGGCACTCGGGGCTGCGGTGGGCCTCGTCGATCGCCCGCAGGCAGGGCAGGGGCGTTCCGGAGAGGGCGACGAGCAGTTCCTCGCGGAGGAGTTCGGCCGGGTCGTGGTCGAGCGGTACGAGGACGCCGTCGACGAGCCCGACGCGGTGCCGTCCCCCTCGGCACTCCACGAACCGCGGTCCGTCCTCCGGCGCGGTCCGGCGGGCGCCGGGGGCGGGCCGGTGGCCGGGCACCAGCGCCTCGGCGACGAGCGGGTGCAGGTCGTCGGGGGTGACCAGACCGGCGCGGAGCAGTGCGAGGTCGGGCGGGGCCCAGGTCGCGGCGTCGGGGAGCACGGACGGGCGGCGGTCCTGCTCTCCGGCGGCGGACCGGGGGCGTCCCCGGCCCGCCGGTACGGGTGCGGTGCGGGCTCCCCCGTCCGGTTCGGGGGTGAGGAGCAGCCGGTGCCGTGCTCCGAGGCGTACGAGGACGGAGCCCGCGGCCGGTCCGTCGGCGGCGAGCAGCAGGCGCGCCTCGGCCGCCCAGCGGTCCACGGCCCAGCCGGGCCCGGGCGGTTCGGCGGGCGCGGCGGGCAGGGCGGGGCGCCGGTCGGCGCCGGACCGGGTGCGGAGGTCTCCGGCGCGGGTGGCGTCCCACAGGTGACGGTGGAGGTCGAACCGGAAGCGGGTGCTGGGGTGCGGGTGGGGGTGGGCCGCGGCGGCGGGGTCGTCCGTGCTCCACCGGCGCGGGTCCGTCCCGGCGGGCGGGCCGTCCCAGAGGGCGAGCGAGATCCGCTGTCCGGCGTCGGCCCAGGCGGGTGCGGTACGGGCCACCAGGTGGACCGGGCGGGCGTGCCGGGCACCGCGCGGCTCGTGTCCGTCGTAGACGGCCAGGGTGAGGGTGAGTCCGGGGCGGAGCAGGCCGTCCGGGGCGGTTCTCGGCAGGTGCCAGCGGAGCAGGTCGGGGGCGAGCCGGCGGAGGTCGGCGCGCACGCGTGCGGCGAGTTCGGTGCCGTGGGTCCGGGACAGGGCCCGGGGCGTCAGGCCGAGGTCCACGCCCGCGGCGGCGCAGGCACCGGCCCAGTCGCCGGCGAGGCGGCGGGTGGTGGCGGTCTCGATCGTGGTGGGCGGGACGGCATAGGCACGCACGCGCCGCCAGAGGGAAAGGCGGGTGTCCTCCCGCACGGACGTCCCCATCAGGACGCACCGTGTGCGGCGAGGACCCCCCATCGGCGTGAGGAGTCGGTGATCATCGCGGCCACGCTAACGCCCGCGCTCCCGGGGGCGCCAAGGGTTTTCCGGTACGCCCGGCGACCCCCCGGCGGTTTCGTGCGATTTGACGGACTTTCACAGGGATGTCGGAATGGAGGCGTCGTCCTTCTTCCCCGCCACCGCACGACGGGAGCAGTCATGACCGCTGGACCGGAGCCCATCAGCGAGGCCGCCCGCGCGGCGCTGAACCGCGAACTGTCCGAGCTGCGCTCCGAGCGGGCGAGCGTCACCTCCACGCTCGGCGACGCCGACGAACCGGGCGACCGGGCCGATCAGGCCGACGAGCTCCAGCGGGCCACGGAGGCGGACCGGCTGGACGCCCGGATCGAGGAGATCGAGGGCCGGCTGCGGGAGGCGTCGGCCGCCGGGGCGCCGTCCACGGACAAGGTCGGCGTGGGCAGCACGGTGACCGTGCGGTTCGACGACGGCACGGAGTCGACCGTGCACATCGGCGAGCTGGCGGACGCGGACGATCCGGCCCTGGTGACCGCGGCGAGTCCGCTCGGCCGGGCTCTGCTCGGCCACACGGCCGGCGACAGCGTGTCGTACGCGACGCCCCTGGGCCGCACCACCGCCGTCGTCGTCTCGGTGGGCGCGCCGGGCGGCGGCTCCTGACGGCGCCCGCCGCCACCGGCGCCGACCGGGACCTGGAGGAGGCGCGCCGGGCCGACCGCAAGGGCGGCCCGGGTCACGGCGTGCTCCTCGCGCTGGCCCTCGCCGTGCCCGTCACCAAGGTCGCGTACACGGTGGGCGGCGGGGACGCGGTGCGGGACGTGTTCGTGGGCATGGAGCTCGCGAACTGGCCCGACGTGCTGCTCGGCATGGTGATCACCGATCCGCTGCTCGGTTCGGTGCTCGCCGTGGTGATCTCCCGGGTCGTCTTCGCCGTCCTCGCGGCGCGCGGCGCCGTGTCCGCGGGCCGGGGCCGGGCGGCCAGGCTGCGCCGGCTCGGGATCACCGTCCTCAACCCGCTCGCCGTCGGCGTCATCGACGCCTGCCTGTTCGGCCCGTGGTGGGGCCTCGGCACCGCGCTCGCCGCGTACGCGCTGCGCCGGGGCGTGGTCGTGGAGTACCGGACGGGCCGGCGGCGTCCGCACCGGGCGCACGGCGACCGCGCGCACGGCGCCTCGCACGACCCCGGTTACCGGCCGCCGCCGTGGCTGCGGCGGGCGGCGGCCGGGGAGCAGGTCGTGGCCCTGCTCCTCACCGTCGTCGTCCTGCCGGTCCTGACCTTCGTGTCGGCGCTGGACGGCCAGGCGTGGACCTCGATCGTGGCGTGCCGGGTCACCGACGGGACCCGCACCTCCGACGCGCGGCTGATCGAGCTGAGCCGCGAGGGCGACGGCGTGGTGGGCTGGAACCTGGACGCGGAGGAGATCTCCAACGGCCTGGGTTGTACCGGTACGGAGAGCCGGTACGTACGGGAGCCCTGGTGGCGGTCGTAGCCACGCGCGTGGCCCGCGGGTGCGCCTCAGCGGGCCGGCGGGACGAACTCGGGCTGGTCGAGCACCCGCAGCCAGCTTCCGTCGGCCTGGCGCCTGACGACCTGCGCCCGGGCGCCGGCGCCGTCCTTCGGCGGGGTCGAGGTGAGGGCGATGTCGCCGTTCACCAGCGTGGGCAGCGGCTCCTCCTGCTCGAAGCGGGGCCGGTGGGCCAGCACCTTCTCCCACAGGGCGCGGATCGCCTCCCGTCCCACCGTCAGTTCGCCGGGCGGATAGGCGAGCACGGCGTCCTCGGCGTAGAGCGCGGCGACGCCGGCCGCGTCGCCCGCGTTGGACCGCTCGACGAAGAGACGGGTGATGTCCTCGGGGCGCTGGGCCTTCTCGTACTCCGGCATCGGGTTCCTCCTGGGGCTGCCGCTTCCTGGTTTCCGTGCCTCCAGCCTCGCGGCGCGCCGGCCAGAAGTCCAACAGATGGTTGTGCTGCTCACTAGAATTCTGAGTCATGGACTTGAGGCAGCTGGAGTACTTCGTCGCGGTCGCCGAGGAGCGGAACTTCACCCGGGCCGCCGAGCGGGTGCACATCAGTCAGTCCGGCGTCAGCGCGCAGATCCGGCGGCTCGAACACGAACTGGGCGCCGAGCTGTTCGACCGGTCGGCCCGGACGGTCACCCTGACGGCCGCCGGGGAGGCGGCGCTCGCGCACGCCCGCGCGGCGCTCGCGTCGGCCGGGGCGGTCGGCCGAGCGGTGGACGAGGTGACGGGCCTGGTGCGCGGCCGGCTGACCGTCGGCATGGTCGTCGGCTGCACCGTCACACCGCTCTTCGAGGCGCTGGCCGCCTTCCACGCGGCCCATCCCGGGGTGGAGGTCCTGCTCCAGGAGGACAACTCCGACCGGCTCGTCGACGGCGTGCGGAGCGGCACCGTCGACCTGGCGCTCATCGGCGCCGCCGCCGCGACCCCCGACGGCCTGGACGCGCTGACGGTCATCAGCGAGCGGCTCGTCGCGGCCGTCCCGCCCGGGCACCCCCTGGCCGGCCGGGAGTCCCTCGCGCTCGGCGACCTGACGGCCCACCCGATCGTCTGCATGCCGCCCGGCACGGGCCTGCGCGCGGTGCTCGACCGGGCGTGCGCCGCACAGGACCTCCGCCCGGCGATCGCCCTGGAGGCGGGCGCCGCCGACACGATCGCGGACCTCGCCGCGCGGGGCCTCGGCGTCGCCGTCCTCAGCGCGTCGATGGCCGCGGCCCACGCCGACCGCCTCACCGTCCTCCGCCTCGACGACGTGGACGTCCCGGCCCTCCTCGCCCTGGTCTGGAAACCCGCCCACCACCCGGCCGTCCGCGCCTTCCTGGGCCACGCGCGCCAGGCGTTCGGCGCCGCCGGCGAGCCGTGACGGAAATCCGCGGGACCGGGGGCCCGGGGGTCCCGCCGGAAGGGGTCGTGAGCGGCTCTCGCGGGGGGTCCGGCGTACGCCGGACCGCCGTGCGGCACACGGGTCCGGCAGGCCGCCGAGAGGCCGGCACAGGGGCGCCCAGCCCTTCACCATACCGGCCTTGACCTGGCATTTTCCTCCAACTTCCCTAGGCTGACGCCGTGTTGTCCGACAGCGACAGGGAGGGACTTCCATGGAGAACGACGTCCGGTACGACGCCTCGCAGATCAAGGTGATCGAGGGGCTGGAGGCCGTGCGGCGGCGGCCCGGGATGTACGTCGGTTCGACGGGGGTGCGAGGGCTTCACCACATGGTGCTCGGGGTCGTCGAGCACGCGGTGAACGAGACCGTGGCCGGGCGGGTCCGGGCCGTCGAGGTCACACTCCTCGCGGACGGCGGCGTACGGGTCGCCGACGACGGAACGGGCGTCCCGTTCGGGTCCCCCGGCGACGACGGGGGACCCGGCCTGGAGGAACGGCTCTCCCGGTTCTGCTTCTGGCGGGGGCCGCTCGACCGGAACAGGATCTGGGCGTGGTCCGGCGGCATCGACCTCGCCGTGGTCAACGCGCTGTCCACCCGCACGAGGGCCGAAGTGCGCCGGGCCGGCACCCGCTGGGTCCAGGAGTACCTGCGGGGCACGGCCGTCGCGTCTCCGTCCGCCGCCGGGACGACCGCCCGCACCGGCACCACCCTCACGTTCCGTCCCGATCCCACGATCTTCGAGACGGTGGACTGCTCGTTCGGCCACCTCGCCGAGCGGTTCAGGGAACTCGCCTTCCTCTACCCGGGCCTGGACGTCACCCTCACCGACGAACGGACCGCCGGCGCCCCCGCGGTGCAGCGGATCCACTGCCCGGGCGGCCTCCGGGACTTCGTCGCGTCCCTCACCGCCACCCGCTCCCTGTCCGGACCCGAGGACGTCGTCGCCTTCGGCGCCGACGCCCCTGCGATGGCGGGCCTCGTGGAGGTGGCGCTCAGCCGGCCGGCGGTGGGGCGGCGACAGGTCCTCGGGTACGCCAACGGGCGGGCCACCCTCGACGGCGGCACCCACGAGGAGGGCTTCCTCGCGGGGCTCTCGGGCGCGGTGACCGCGCACGCGCGCGCGTGCGGGGCGCTGTCGGCGACGGACCCGGCGATCGGGCCCGAGGAGGTCGGGGCCGGGCTCACGGCGGTGGTGTCGGTGAAGCTGGACGACCCCTCGTTCGAGGGCGGCACGCGCACCCGGCTGGGCGGCGCGCACGTGCGTGACGCCGTCGAGGAGGCCGTCCGGGCCGGCGTCCTCGCCTGGCTGGAGGCCCACCCGGAGCGCGCGGCCCGGCTGCTGGAGCGCTGGACCGGCTGACCGTCCCCCTGGGCCCTGTCCGCAAGGTCCCGCCCGGCGCGCCGCCGCCTTCCGGACAGGACCTAACGCCAGTGCGGTCGGATGCCGAGGTGGCGGAGGGCCGCCGCGGCGGCGCCGGCACCGGACATGCCGTGGGCGCCGGGTCCGGGCGGCGTGGCGGCCGAGCAGAGGTACACGCCGGGCAGACCGGTGGCGTACGGGTCGAGGGCGGTGCGGGCGCCGAGGACGAGCTGGGGGACGGTCTTGGCGCCGGTGAGGATGTCGCCGCCGGCGAAGTTGGGGTTGGCGGCGGCGAAGTCGGCGGGGCGGGTGACCCGCATGCCGACGATCCGGTCCCGGACGCCGGGCGCGAACTGTTCGAGCCGGGCCAGGATCGCGGCGGTCGCGTCGCCGTCGTAACCGTGGGGCACGTGCGCGTACGTCCAGACCGGGTGGACGTCGCCGGCGGAGCGGGAGGGGTCCGCGAGGTACTGCTGACCGACCAGGACGAAGGGCCGCTCCGGCATCCGGCCGTCCGTCACGTCCCGCTCGGCGCGGACGACCTCGGCGAGCGGACCGCCCAGGTGGACGGTGCCGGCGCGACGGGCCCGCTCCGCCTTCCAGGGCACGCCGCCCTCGACGGCGAGGTCGACCTTGAAGGCTCCGGGGCCGCGCCGGAAGCGGCGGTACGCGGCGGCCGTCCGGGCCGGCAGCAGGTCGCCGTACACGCCGGCGACCTGCGCGGGGTCCAGGTCGAGGAGGGTCAGGTCGGCGGGCGGCAGCTGGGTGCGGTCGGTGACCCGGACGCCCGTCTCGATCCGGCCGCCGTGGGCGCGGAGCGCGGCCGCGAGGGCGTCGGTGATGGCCCGGGAGCCGCCCTCCGCGACGGCCCAGCCGGCCGCGTGCCCGGCCGTCAGGATGCCGAGCCCGATGGCCGAGCTGAACGGGTCGGTCAGCGGACGGTACGCGTGGGCGGCGACGCCCGCCCACAGCGCGCGGGCGCCGGGGGTGCGGAAGAGGCGGGCGAGCGCGGCGGCGGGCAGGACGGTGGGCAGGCCGAAGCGGGCGAGCAGGAGCGGGTGGTCGGGCACGCGCAGCAGCGGGCCCATCACGTCCCCGGAGAGCGCCTCCCAGCGGCGCACGGAAGGAGCGAGGAGCGCACGATAGCGGACTGCGTCGGCGCCGAGGCCCGCGGCGGTCTCGGAGACCGAGCGGTGGAGGGCGGGGGCGGTGCCGTCGTCGAGAGGGTGGACGCAGTCGATCTCGGGGAGCCGCCAGGTCAGCCCGTACCGGTCGAGGCGGAGGTGGCGGAGGGCGGGCGAGGCGACCGCGAGGGGGTGGACGGCCGAGCAGTGGTCGTGGAGCAGTCCGGGGAGGATCGCCTCGTCGGTGCGGGTGCCGCCGCCGATCCGGTCGGCGGCCTCCAGGACGGTGACCTCGACGCCCGCCTCGGCGAGCAGGGCGCCGGCCGCGAGCCCGTTGGGGCCCGCGCCGACGACGACGGCGGTCGGGGTGGTCCCGGCGGGGCGGGCGGGGCGCGGGCGCGTGCTGCTCATGGGGGCGAGTCTGCCGGGACGGGGTCCGCGGACGCGCAGCGGGGCCCCGCGCGCCGCGGTCCGCCGGTCCCGCGGGGCGGGCCGGGCTCCGCGTACGGCCGTCGTCCGGTGTCCGGGCGCCGGTCCCGCCGGACCCGCCGGACCGGGTCCGGCGCGCCACCTCAGCCGGTGACGATGCCGGCCACCAGGTTGATCGCGGTGGCGAGGATGCTGGCGCCGAAGACGTACGACAGCAGGCAGTGGCGCAGGACGACCGCCCGGATCCCCGAGCCGGAGACGTTGGTGTCGGAGACCTGGTAGGTCATGCCGAGGTTGTAGGAGAAGTAGAGGAAGTCGATGTACCGGGGGCGGGCGTCGGAGTTGAAGTCGATGCCGCCCTCGGGCGGACGGTAGTACAGGTAGGCGTACCGGGTCGCGTACATGAGGTGGAGCGCCGCCCAGGCCATGAAGACGCCCCACAGGGCGGTCGCGGCGGCGGCGCGGCTGTAGCCGGAGTCGACGAGGAGCAGGGCGACGATGGCGACGAGTCCGCACAGGGCCGCCGCGACCACCGCGAGTTCCTCGACGACCGGCCGGAACTCCTCGCGCCGCAGGTTGCGGTGGGTGGTGGCCGCGTCCATCGGCCACAGGACGAGCCAGCCGGTGACGACGAAGACGGTCTCGGCGACGGCGATGCCGCAGAGGATGCCGAGGGCCGTGTCGGCGAGGGCGCCGGTGACGGCCCCGGCACCGGCGCCGAGCACGCCGGCGCCGGTGAGCCGGGGGGCCGCGTACCGCCAGGACCAGGTGGCCATGGGTCATGCCTCCAGGACGACCACGGCCTCGTCCGTGTACGCGAAGAAGGTCAGGGTCTCGTGGAGGTACAGCTCGACGGTGGAGGCGTCGTGCCGGGTGTAGCCGATGCAGACGTCCTGGCCGAGGCGGAGCTCGAAGTCGCCGCCGCGCGTGGAGAGGACGAGGCCGCCGCGGAGCGCGGGCGCCCAGATCGGCGGGCCGTCGAGCATCCGGCCGAGGTGGGCGGCGATCGGGTGGCCGTGGTCGGAGGTCTCGCTGACCGCGCGGTACTCCTCGGCGCCGAGGAGCAGGGCGTACGGTCCGTCGACGCCCGCGAGGCGCAGGGCCGTGAGGGCGCGGCTGACGGCGTCGGGGTAGTCGCTGGGCCCGGCGGGCAGGGCGACGGGCGTGTTGGAGGAGGCGGCGCGCAGCCCGCGGACGCCGGCCGCTCCGTAGCCGTCGAAGACGGTGCGGTCCTCGGCGAGCGCCAGGGTGCGGGCCGCGTCCTTGACCGGCTGCCAGTCGGAGTCCCTGGCGCCGCGCTCGACGTCGTCGACGGCCGCGCGGCCGACGGTGAAGGGGACGCGGAGCTCGACCAGGGCGCGCGCCTCGCGGAGCCGGGCCTGGACGCCTTCGGCGGGCGGGGCGAGGTCGGTGAGGTGACCGGTGCCGACGGCGGCGAGCCCGGCGCCCTCGGGGTCGGGCATGTCCACGACCCGGCGTCCGGCGACGGTGCGGCGGAAGGTGCGGCGGGCCTCCTCCTCGATCTCGGCCCAGGCGGCGGGGGTGATGGGGGCGAGTTCGCGGTGCAGGTTGGTGGTGGGGGCGGGCGCGCCGGGGAGGGAGGTCATGACGCCGGTGCTCCTTTCAGGCTGCCGATGCCCAGGGAGAACCCGGACGGTGCGGCGTCGGCGGGGAGGGCGGACTCGGCGGACCCGGGCAGCGGCCGGGGCTCCTGCGCCGCTCCGGGGGCGGGCAGGTCGTCGAGGAGGCCGGCGCTCGGGACGAAGAAGAGGCCCCCGGTGACGGCGGTGGAGAAGTCGAGGATGCGGTCGGTGTTGCCCGGCGGGTCGCCGAGGAACATGTTGCGGAGCATCTGTTCGGTGACGTCGGGGGTGCGGGAGTAGCCGATGAAGTAGGTGCCGAACTCGCCGGCGCCGAGGCGTCCGAACGGCATGTTCTGGCGGACGATCCGCCGCTCCTCGCCGTCCTCGTCCTCGACGGTGTTGAGGGCGACGTGCGAGTCCGCCGGTTTGACGTCGTCGGGCATCTCGACGTTGTCGGCCTTGGAGCGGCCGATGACCCGCTCCTGCTCCTCGGTCGGGAGCGCGTTCCACGCGGTCAGGTCGTGCAGGTACTTCTGCACGATCACGTAGCTGCCGCCGCGGAAGGCGGGGTCCTCGTCGGCGACGAGGACGACACCGGTGGCGGCCGCTCCCGTGGGGTTCTCGCTGCCGTCGACGAAGCCCAGGAGGTCGCGGTCGTCGAAGTAGGTGAAGCCGTGCACCTCGTCGACGACGGTGACGGCCTCCCCGAAGCGGTCCAGGACGATCCGGGCCAGCTCGAAGCAGAGGTCGGCGCGGCGGGCCCGCAGGTGGAGCAGCACGTCGCCGGGGGTGGCGGGGGCCCGGTGCCGGGGGCCCTGGAGGGGGGTGAAGGGGTGCAGCCCGCGGGGGCGGGGGCCGCCGACGAGCCGGTCCCAGGCGTCGGAGGAGAGCCCGGCGACGCAGGCGAGGGCGTCGTCGCGGGCCCGGAAGGCGACGGAGCGGCTGAGGCCGGAGAGGTCCTGGAGCCCTTCGCGTGCGTCGGTCTCACGGCCGGGCACGACGGTCAGGGTGAGGAAGACGGCGGCCTGGGTGGGCGGGCCGAGGACGGGCTGGGGGAAGGCCATGCGACTCCCGTCGTGAGAGAGCGGTGCCGCTACGGACAGCGGCGCTTCCCGTAGCTCGGCAGGTGGTCCCGAAAACGTTCGCTTTATGGACAAATCGGCGTCAGCGTATCCACGGGAAGCCCGGTCCGCAGCCCGTCGCCGGGTTCCCGCGCGGCCGAATGGCGACAGCCGGGGGTCCGGCTTAGCCTGCCGGGAGGGGGCGGTTCTCGTTCCCTCGCGCCTCCGTGCGCCGGAAGGGTGGCAGGTCCATGAGCCTCGACCGAGCCGAGCAGCAGGACGATGTGGAGCCGCGCGTCGGCCCCGTGCCCGACGGGGAGCCGGAGGTGCGTCCGTACCACCACCCGGCCGCCGGGTGGGGCGCCGCCAAGAGCGTGACCCGGTTCATGGTGCGGGAGGGCGCGCTGCCCGTGGACGGCCCCCGCGCGATCATGAAGATGAACCACGAGCGCACCGGCTTCGACTGTCCGGGCTGCGCGTGGCCCGACGACACCAAGGGCCTCCACCTCGACATCTGCGAGAACGGCATCAAGCACGTCACCTGGGAGATGACCCGGAAGCGGGTCGGGCGCGACTTCTTCGCCGCCCACTCGGTGACCGAGCTGGCGGGGTGGACGGACTACGCGCTGGAGAACGAGGGCCGGCTGACCGAGCCGATGGTCTACGACCCCGACACCGACCACTACGTGCCGATCAGCTGGAAGGACGCCTTCGAGCTGGTCGGCCGGACGCTGCGCGAGCTGGACGACCCGAACCAGGCGTCGTTCTACACCTCGGGCCGGCTCGGCAACGAGGCCACGTTCCTCTACCAGCTGCTCGCCCGCGAACTCGGCACCAACAACCTCCCCGACTGCTCCAACATGTGCCACGAGGCGAGCGGCCGGGCCCTGCAAGCCTCGCTCGGCACCGGCAAGGGCACCGTCGACCTCGCCGACTGGGAGACCGCGGACGCGCTCTTCATCCTCGGCGTCAACGCGGCCTCCAACGCGCCGCGCATGCTCACCGCGCTCGCCGAGGCGTACCACCGGGGCGCCCACATCGTGCACGTCAACCCGCTGGTGGAGGCCGCCGCGACCCGCACGATCATCCCGCACGACTTCAAGGACATGGCGACCTTCCACGCCACGAGGACGTCCACGCTCAACCTCCAGCCGCGGATCGGCGGCGACATGGCGTTCCTGCGCGGCATGGCCAAGGCCGTCCTCGAACAGGCGGCGTCCGATCCGAAGGCGCTCGACCAGGAGTTCATCGACCGGCACACGGCCGGGTTCGACGCGTACCGGGCCGTGTGCGAGGACACGCCGTGGGAGGAGATCGAGCGGCAGTCCGGGCTCGGCCGCGACGACATCCTGGGGGCCGCCCGCGTCTACCGGGAGGCCGACCGCTCGATCGTCAGCTGGTGCCTCGGCGTCACCCAGCACGAGCACGGCGTCGACACCGTCCGCGAGATCGTCAACCTCCTGCTGCTCCGCGGCAACCTGGGCCGCGAGGGCGCCGGCCCCTCCCCCGTGCGCGGCCACAGCAACGTCCAGGGCAACCGCACCTGCGGCATCGACCACCGGCCGGCCGACGCCTTCCTCGACCGGCTCGCCGAGGTCTGCGAGATCGACCCGCCGCGCGCCCACGGCCTCGACACCGTGCGCACCATCGAGGCGATGGGCCGCGGCGACGTGAAGGTGTTCGTCGGCATGGGCGGCAACTTCGCGCTGGCCGCGCCCGACACCCCGGTCACGTACGAGGCGCTGCGCGCCTGCGAGCTGACCGTCCAGGTGAGCACCAAGCTCAACCGCAGCCATGTGGTGCACGGCCGGCGGGCGCTGATCCTGCCGTGTCTGGGCCGTACCGAGAAGGACCACCAGCGCAAGGGCGACCAGGCCACGTCCGTCGAGGACTCCATGAGCATGGTCCACCTCTCGCGCGGCATGAAGAAGCCGGCGTCGCCCCATCTGCTGTCCGAGCCGGCGATCGTGGCGGGCATGGCGCGGGCCGCCCTCCCCGGGAGCCCGACGCCGTGGTCCTGGTACGTCGAGGACTACGACCGGATCCGGGACACGATGGCCCGGGTGCTCGACGGCTTCGAGGACTTCAACCGGCGGGTGCGGCTGCCGCTCGGCTTCCGGATCAAGCAGCCGGCCCGCGAGCTGGTCTTCCTCACCCCCACGGGGAAGGCCGAGTTCTCCGCCGCGCCGCTGCCGGACGTCGTCCCGGAGCCGGGCACGCTCGCCCTGGGCACGATGCGCTCGCACGACCAGTGGAACACCACGATCTACTCCGACGACGACCGCTACCGGGGCGTCAAGAAGCTCCGCACCCTGGTCTTCATGAACCGCGCGGACATGCGCGAGCGGGGCATCACCGAGCTCGCCCCCGTGGACATCACGGCGACCGCGCGGGACGGCAGCCGGCGCTCCGTGCACGGCTATCTGGCGGTGCCGTACGACATCCCGCGCGGCTGCGCGGCGGGGTACATGCCGGAGATGAACGTGCTGTGCGCGCTGGGCGACTACAGCACCCAGAGCGACCAGCCGATCATGAAGCACCTCAAGGTCGTGATCGAGCCGTCGGGCTGACGGCAACGCCGGCGGAGCCCGTACGCCCTTCCGGCTCCCCCTCCGCGGGAACGGCGGCGCGGGACGGCCGCGCCTCCGGTCCGACCGCCGCGAGGAGCCCCAGGAGCCGGTAGGCGCGGCGTTCGGCGCGGGCGAGTTCGGCCGGGTCGGTGCCGGCGGGCCACAGTTCGCCCGCGGCGGCTTCCTCGGCCTCGCGCAGCTCCACGACGGCCGCCGCGAGGCGCGTCTGTACGGCGGGCAGGGCGGCGGCGCGCCCCGACCCGAGCGCCTCCCGGGCCTGCCCGGAGACGAGGACGCAGGCGGCGAGGGCACGGCGGGCCCGGACTGCCGCCCGGTCGTGCACCACGGCCAGGGCGCACAGGAGGGCGAGGAGGATGCCGAGGCCACTGCCCAGGGCCCGGTCGGCGACGAGCGTCCCCGCCTCCTCGGCGGGCGCGGCGAGTTCGGTGAGGAGCAGCGCGAGCGGGGTGAGGAAGGCGACGCCGAGGCCGTAGTTGCGGGCGACGGCGTACTCCAGCAGGAACTCCAGGGCGACGACCGTGCCGACGAGGACGAGGGGGTCCGGGCGGAGCCCCAGGACGGCGAGGGCGAGGACGAGCCCGGCGGCCGTGCCCAGGGTGCGCTGCACGGCCCGGCGCGTGGCGGCGCGCACGTCGACGGAGTGGAGGACGGCGGCCGCGGAGACCGCCGCCCAGTAGCCGTGGCCGAGGCCGAGCACGAGGGCGACGCCGCCCGCGAGGCCGGTGCCGAGGACCATGCGCAGCGCCGGGACGAACAGCGTGGCGCCCGGGACGTGCGGGGCGGGCGGGCGGCGGACGGTGGTGTCGGCGGCGGGCAGGCCGGGCACGTCCGCCGGGCCGCGGCGGGTGAGGGCGCGGGCGTGGGCCCGCAGGGTGCGGGCGAGGCCGGCCGGGTCCTCGCGCGGCGGTCGGCGGGCGGTGGTCACGAGGAGGGACCAGCAGAGGTCCGTGAGGTGCGCGGCGGGATCCTGGTGGCCGGTCGGCGCGGGCGGGCCGAGCGTCCGGTACGCCTCCAGGACGGCGGCCGTCGCCCGGTGACGTACGACTCCGCGTCCGCCGCCCGCCGCGCTCGCGTCCAGCAGGTCGGCGACCTCCCGCAGGGCGGTGGCGACGGCGTACCGCTCGGGCCGGTCGGGGTGGACGAGGTGGCCGGCGAGGGCCGCGAGCCAGGCGACGGCCGCGCCGCCGGCGGCGAGCAGGGTGCGCGGCAGCACCTCGGCGGGGGCGGGCGCGCCGTGGGCGGCGACGGCGAAGGCGAAGAGGAGCAGCACCGCGCCGAGCCCGCCGAGGCGGGCCTTGTCGCAGGCGAGTTTGGCGGCGCCGGCGACCAGGGCGGTGGCCGCGACGAGGAGGAGCGCGCCCGCTCCCCCGTCCTGGGGGCGCAGGGTGGCGCCGAGCACGGAACCGGCGGCCACGCAGAGGGTCGTCGCGAGGGCGACGACGGCGAGGACACGGGTGCGGCGGGCGTAGGGCATGCGGCGGCCGAAGGTGGTGGTGAAGGAGCCGAGCATGGCGAAGACGGCGTCCGCGGGCCGGCCGGTGAGGACGGGCGGCAGGGCGGCCAGGGCGGTGACGAGGGCGGCGCGCAGCGCGAACGGCAGGGCGTCGTCCGCCCGCTGGAGGTCGAGCGCGCCGCGCGCGGCCAGGACGCCGCGCAGGGAGTCCGCGCGTGCCGCACGGGGGAGGGGCACGCGCCGCACCGCACTCGACCTCCGTCTCCGTCTCCCGGTGGGCCGCGCCGGCCGCCGGCCCCTCCCCGAAGACTGTCCGGGAATTCGGCGAAACGGTCAAACAGGTCTTTTCGATGGACCGATCGGTCCCGCCTATCGGGGCGGCGGGACCGGTCGGGCCGATCGGATCCGGTGGGCCTGTCAGGCCGCGGCCATCTCCGTCCCCGTGTCCGCGGCTCCGGGCTCGCCCTTGCGGACGGTGCAGTGGAGGGAGTCGTCGACGACGTCGGCGACGATGGTGTCGCCGGGCTCCGCCTCGCCGCCGAGCAGGAGGGAGGCGACCCGGTTGTCGAGTTCGGTCTGGATGGTGCGGCGCAGCGGGCGGGCGCCGAACTCGGGCTGGTAGCCGTGGGCGACGAGGAGCTTCGTCGCGGCCTCGGTGACCTCCAGGGTCATGCCCTGGGCGTGGACGCGGTGCTTGCTGCGGTCGAGGAGGTGCTCGACGATCTCGGTGAGGTCCTTCTCGGTGAGGCTGTGGAAGACGATGATGTCGTCGATGCGGTTGAGGAACTCGGGCAGGAACCGGCCCCGCAGGTCCTCCATCAGCTCGTCCTTCAGCTCGGCCGCGTCGCCCTCGTGGGCGAGGATGCGGTGGGCGCCGATGTTGGACGTCATGATGACGACGCAGTGGCGGAAGTCGACCGTGCGCCCCTGGCCGTCGGTGAGGCGTCCGTCGTCGAGGACCTGGAGCAGGGTGCTGAAGACGTCCTGGTGGGCCTTCTCGACCTCGTCGAAGAGGACGACGCTGTACGGCTGGCGGCGGACCTTCTCGGTGAGCTGGCCGGCCTCCTCGTAGCCGACGTACCCGGGAGGGGCGCCGACGAGCCGGGCGACCGTGTGCTTCTCCTGGAACTCGCTCATGTCGAAGCGGATCATCCGGTCCTCGTCGCCGAAGAGCAGCTCGGCGAGGGTCTTGGCCAGTTCCGTCTTGCCGACGCCGGTGGGGCCGAGGAAGAGGAAGGATCCGACGGGCCGGTCGGGGTCGCCCATGCCCGCGCGGTTGCGGCGGACGGCCTCGGAGACGGCGGTGACCGCCTCGTCCTGGCCGACGATCCGGGCGTGCATCTCCTCCTCCAGCTTGAGCAGACGCTCCTTCTCACTGGTGGTGAGCTGGGAGACGGGGATGCCGGTGCGGCGGGAGACGATGTCGGCGATGTCGGAGGCGGTGACGGAGACGACGCCCTCGCGGCGCTCCTCGATGCCGGCGAGTTCGCCCTCGACCTCCGCGATCTGCTCCTTGAGCTCCTTGGCCTTCTCGAAGTCCTCGGCGGCGACGGCCTGGTCCTTCTCGCGGCGCAGCTTGGCGAGTCCGTCCTCGCGGCTGATCACCTCCGTGGAGCGGCCCGCGCTGCGGAGCCGCACGCGGGCGCCGGCCTGGTCCATGAGGTCGATGGCCTTGTCGGGGAGAAAACGGTCGCTGATGTACCGGTCGGAGAGCTCGGCGGCCGCGGCGAGGGCGCCGTCGGCGAACCGGACCTGGTGGTGGGCCTCGTAGGCGTCGCGGAGCCCTTCGAGGATCTGGACGGTCTCCTCGACGGTCGGCTCGGGGATCAGGACGGGCTGGAAGCGGCGTTCGAGCGCGGCGTCCTTCTCGATGTACTTGCGGTACTCGTCGATCGTCGTCGCTCCGACGACATGCAGCTCGCCGCGCGCGAGGGCGGGCTTGAGCATGTTTCCGGCGTCCATCGAGCTCTCGCCGCTCGCGCCGGCGCCGACGACCGTGTGCAGTTCGTCGATGAAGAGGATGATCTCGCCCTCGGACTTCTGGACGTCCTCGATGACCTTCTTCAGCCGCTCCTCGAACTGGCCCCGGTACTGCGCTCCGGCGACCATGCCGGAGAGGTCGAGGGAGACGACCCGCTTGTCCTTGAGGGTGTCCGGGACCTCGCCGGCGACGATCCGCTGGGCCAGTCCCTCGACGATGGCGGTCTTGCCGACGCCGGGCTCGCCGATGAGGACGGGGTTGTTCTTGGAGCGGCGGGAGAGGATCTCGACGGTCTGCTCGATCTCCTCGGCGCGGCCGACGACCGGGTCGAGCCTGCCCGCCCTGGCCTCCTCGGTGAGGTCGCGGCCGAACTCGTCGAGGGTGGTGGCGGGCTGCTTGGGGGCGGCCGGGGCCGCGGCGTCGCCGCCGCGCGACGCCTGGTCGGTCACGCCGCGCAGCTTGGAGACGTCGAGGTCCTCGGCGCGCAGGAAGCGCGAGGCGCCGGAGTCGGCGTCGCCGAGGAGGGCGCCGAGGATGTGCTCGGGGCCGATGTACGAGACGCCGGCGGCCTGCGAGGTGGCGTGGGCGAGCGCGAGGGTCCGCTTGGCGGCGGGGGTGAGGCCGGGCTCGGAGGAGGGCTCCTCGGACTCGTGGGGCAGCACCGTGGCGATCTTCCCGGCGAGCCCGTCCGGGTCGACTCCGGCGCGGGCGAGCAGCCGGCGGGTGGGCTCGACCTGGGTGGCGGCCCACAGCAGGTGCTCGGTGTCGAGGTCGGTGGTGCCGTCCTCGACCGCCTTGCGGGTGGCCGTGTTGAGGAGCTCGTGGGAGGACTCGGTGAGGAGACGGCCGATGGGGACCCGCTGGACGGCCGGCGGCGACGACGCCGGCGACATTCCGAAGAAGCGGTTCAGCAGGTCGCCGAACGGGTCGGAGGGACCGAAGGGGGAACCAAACGCCATCGACATGTCTGCGCTCCTGAAGGGCGTGGGGGGTCACCCACACTCAAACCCGGCCGCCGCGCCTCCGCAAACGGAGCCGGGGGCGGTCACGGCGGGTGAGGAGCGGCATCGCGGATCAGCCCGCGATGCGGCGCAGGAAGTCGGCCGGGGAGATGACCGGGGTGTCGTCGGGTCCGCCGACGGCGAGGTCCTCCTCGTCGTAGCGGACGACGGGCGTGCCGAGGATGCCGAACTCGGTGAAGTTCGCGACGACCTGGCCGGCCCACGACAGGTAGGTGCCCTCGGTGACCTTGCGGTCGAAGTCCGGGGAGCGCAGTCCGGGCACTCCGCTCGCGATGTCGAGCAGCGCGGCCGGTTCGGCGAACCGGTCGTCCGCGCCCGGCGGGAACGGCTGGGCGGCGAAGAGCGCGGCGAGGTACTCCGCGAACGGACCCTGCCCGGCGTCGCTGGCGGCGCCCAGCGCGGCCACCGCGCGCCGGGACCCGCTGCCGCCGACGGTGTCGTCGAGGGAGGCCGCGAAGTGGAACCGGACGACGAACCGTCCCTCGTCGGCGCCCGCGCGGAAGGTCCCGAGCAGGCTTTCGGCCATGCGGCGGCTGCCCGGGTCGCGCAGCTCCAGGAAGACCCGGAGGACGTGCGGGGCGTCGGTGTCCCCGTAGTACACAGCGGCGCCGTGGGCACCGGTCGTATGCGCGGGATTCATGGGACGAGCTTCGCACGGGAGGACGAACGGCACGACCGCTGACGGCCCCCGCCGGGCCCCGGCGGGGGCCGCCTACCATCGGCGGAATGACCGCCCCGGACCTTCCCTCCCCGCTGATCCGCCCCGCGACCGAGGGCGACCTCGCCGCGGTGGCCGCGATCTACTCCCACTACGTGGACCACACGGTGGTCACCTTCGACGAGACGCCGCCGCCGCTCGCCTTCTGGCGGTCCCGGCTGGACGACCTGGCCGCCCGCGGCCTGCCCTTCCTGGTGGCGGAGGAAGCGGGCCGGATCGCCGGGTACGCGTACGCCGCCCCCTGGCGTCCGAAGCCGGCCTACCGCCACTCCGTCGAGAACTCCGTCTATCTCGCCCCGGAGCGCACGGGCCGTGGTCTGGGCGCGTCCCTGATGGAGGCGCTCCTGGACGGCTGCTCCCGGGCGGGCGTCCGCCAGGTGGTCGCCGTCATCGCGGACTCGGGCACGGCCGCGTCGGTCGCCCTCCACCGGCGCCTGGGCTTCACCGACGCCGGCCGCCTGACGGCCGTGGGCCACAAGCACGGCCGCTGGCTGGACACGATCCTGCTCCAGCGGACGCTGACGGCGGACGAGGGCCAGGAGGACGAGGAGCCGGCGGCCGGAGGACCGGGGGACGAGGCGTCGGCGGGCGAGGCGTCCGCCCACTGAGAGGGCCGTCCGCCGGCCGTCCGCCGCGGCTAGGGTTGCCCCGCCCGCCGCCGGAACCGAGCGGCCGGCCACCCCTTTCCCTGACGATCTCCCGCGAGGACGCCCATGTTCACTGTCAACGAGTACTTCGACGGCACCGTCAAGTCGATCGCGTTCGCCCAGGAGGAGGGCCGGGCGACGATCGGCGTCATGGCTCCGGGCGCGTACGAGTTCGGCACCGCCGCCCCCGAGACCATGCACGTGGTCAGCGGCGCCCTGACGGTCCTGCTGCCCGGCTCCGGCGACTGGCGCACCTACGCGTCCGGGGAGCGCTTCGAGGTGCCCGGCGACAGCTCCTTCCAGCTGAAGGTCGCGGTGGAGACGGCGTACCTCTGCGAGTACCGCTGACCCGGCGGGCGCCGGCACCTGCGCCGGCGCCCCGCACCCTCAGGCGTCGAGGGCGCCGAGCGGTTCGAACGACGGTTCCCCCTCGACGACGGGGAGATACGTCTCCTCGTTCAGCGCCTTCCACAGGAACTCCGTGAAGGACATGTCGAAGACCGCCCACTCCCCCATCTCGACCACGACGGACCACCGGTCGCGGTCCGGCCCCGGCGGAGACAGGAACAGATGGTTCCCCCCGTACGACCGACCGATGGCGACGCATCCGCCTCGCTCGGGATGGAGCGGGAACGGCTTGTGCTCCGGCCCGCTCTCCGCCAGCACCGCGTAGTTCGACCCGGCGGACCGGATCAGGGCGTCGAGATTCAGGCCCTCCTCCTTGTCGCCCCTGGGGTGGAAGAGGAGTACCTGATCGTTCACGCACCCCGAACCGTAGGCGGAGACGAACGCCTTGTAGTCCCCCGGCAGTTCCACCGCGATCCGGCTCTCGAAATCGGCCCAGTCGCGCTCGACGTCGCCGTTTCTCCGCGGCGGGCCGATCAGACTATGGAATCGAGAGACGTCCACCGGAACTCCTTTGCCTGCAGCTCACTCCACCGGTCGGCCTATTGTAGACCGTGCAGTCGAGGACATATCCCCCGTCACCCACCGCGTACATCTCAATTTGCGTAGGTATTGCTGGATTCGATCCTCCATAAACGGGAAGCACTCCGTAGCGCACGCTCTCCCCGTCGCGGACCGCACCCACGATGTCGTTCTCGAGATCCCTCATCTGCGGGCTGTTCGCGGGGTCCTGATATCCGGCGACGAAATTCCGCATGGTGTCGTTGGCTCCACCCATCTGGTTTCCGATGAGGTGCAGCCGAGCTCGGTTCAGGAGAGGAAGGCTGCGGAATCCAGCCGGATCCCATTTCGGGTCGAGCCTAAACGGTCGGAGGTCGAATTCGTCGATGGTCGCCACCGCTCCCGTCGCCCTGCAGTCCCCCGGGTCGGGGCCGAATCTCGTCATCGGGGCGTAGTAGAAGCCGGGATCGGTGGACGGGAAGTCGAGCGTGCACGACTGCCGCACTCTCTTCCGGGAGCCCGCGTATCCGGATCCGCCATGACCCTGGTCGGTGTCGATCGTCTCGTCCGGGAACATCAGCTCCAGCTCTTCCAGACCGTCGACGTCGACGGGGACCAGCGGATCCGACGCCTCGACGACCATCCGGTCGAGGACGGCGCCCAGGTGCCGGGTGTTCTGCAGTGACTGCTGCCGCAGGCCCGCGGTGTCGATCTGTGGCTTCGGCTGGGGGCGGGAGGGCGCCGGGCGGGGGAACTTCCCCTGGTTGGTGTTCTGGGGGACCTTGGGCGCCGGCGGCCGCGTCGACGTCGGGCGCCGGGTCGTCTTCGTCCCGCCGCTGCCGGTCTTACGCCCGCTGCCACTGCCACGCGTGGTCGTCTGCTTGCCGCGGCTCCCACTGCCGGTCCTGACCGTGCCTCCGCTGTTGTTACCCCGGTTGCGGGACGGAGCCTTGGTGCTGCGGCAAGTGCCGTAGTACGCACAGCCCTTCGGCTTGCGGTTGGTCTGCGTGGTCTTCACCCGACAGCGGCTGGTGTACTTCGAACACTCCTGGTTGCTCGCTTTGGTGCCGGGTTTGGTGCCCCGAACATTGACCCGGCAGCGGCTGGAGTACTTGGAGCATTCCTGATTGCTGGCGCGGGACCCGGTACGCGTGCCCGACACCCGGGTCGGCTTGGGCGCGCGTCCGGTGCTGCCTCCTCCGCCGCCGGATCCGGCGCCTCCGCCGCGACCACCGCCGCCGGGCGCTCCACCTCCACCGCCGCGCGGGTCGACGGCGTGGCCGGTCGGGTCGGTGCCGTTGAGCGGCTCGCCCTCGCCGTACGCGTACCGGTTGGCCCGAGCCGAGGGGTCGGGATGGAGCTGCCAGGTGTCACGAGAGGTGAAGCCGCCCGTCTCCGGCTGGTACCAGCGGGCGGCCATGTGGACCTCACCCGTGCCGGGGTCCGTCCATCCGGACTGGAAACCGACGGCCGGGTTGTCCCCCTCGGTGGCGGTGACCTTGCCGAAGGGGTCGTAGGCGCGGGAGGCGGCGACCGAAGTGCCGTCGGGCGTAAGGCCCGCGACGACGTCGCCGTGCTGATCGCTGACGACGAGCTGCGCGGCTCCGGGACCTGCCTGGGCGGCGGCGAGCAAGGAGCCGTGCGGCGTGCGGCTGTAGAGGTTCGTCGCGTCCGACACGAGGTCGTGGGAGGTTCCGTCGTAGGTGAACGCGGTGCCGCCGTAGGTCAGAACCCTGTCGAGCGAGTCGTACGTGAGCGTGGCCGTTCCGTTGGAGACCGTGCGCTCGAACGCGTCGGACTCCACGCGCCGGACGTCGTTCTCGCTCGTGACCACGGACTCGGTCGTGCCGCGCGCGGTGTAGGTGTGGGTCTCCTCTCCCCAGGTCTCCAGCCGGTTGCGCGCGTCGTACGCACCGGTGATGTCGCCGCGCCGCGTGAGGTTGCCCGCCTTGTCCCATGTGTACGGAACGGTGGCCCCACCACTGGTCCAGGAGGTCATCCGGCCCGTCAGGTCGTAGCCGTAGGAGTGCTCCGCTGCGCCCGCCGTGCCCTCTCCGGTCTTCCCCACCAGCCGGTCGTCGAGGTCGTAGCCGTAGGTGGTTCCGGTGACGGTGGCGCCGCTCCCGGCGGAGGTGACCACATCCGATGTCAGCCTTCCCAAGCTGTCGTAACCGTACGAGCGGAGAGCGCCGGTGATGGATTGCCCGTCGGTCTCACGCGCGTACTGCTCCTGGACGGGCCTGCCGGCCGCGTCGAAGTCGAACCGCACCTGCGTCCCGGTCAGAGGGTCCGTCGCCCGGTCCAGTCGGCCGGCGCCGTCATAGACGTACTGCGACGACCCCGCCGCGTCGGTGCGCGAGGTCATCCGGGCATCCGCGTCGTAGGTGTACCGGGATTCACCGGAAGGACCGGAGGCGCTCAGAAGCATCCCGCGGTCGTTGTAGGTGTAGGTGTTCCCGAAGCCGAACCCGTCGGTTCCGGCGCCCACGAGCCGACCGTCGGCGTCGTAGGAGAGGACGCGCGGGCGTGTCTCCGCAGCCGCGCCCGAGCCGGTCTCCCGTACGAGCCGGCCGAGCTGGTCGTAAGTGCGGTGCCGGCTGACGTCACCGGGAAGGTTGTCGGTGACGACCTGCCCTGCGATGTCGTAGACCCGCGTCCAGGTGCGGTCGCCCTCGGCGGGGTGCCGGGGCGTCGCCGGTTCGACGGTGGACTCGGGGAGTCCCCAGGTGTTGAAGGTGTGATGGACGGAGACGCCGCGGCCGTCGGTGAAGCGGGTGAGATTGCCTCGGTCGTCGTAACCGAAGCCCACGGCGATCTCGTCGGTGTCCGACAGCTTCTCCGCCTGCCGGGTGACGCGTCCCAGCGCGTCGTGGGAGAAGGTGGTCCGCCCGCCGGTCGGTGTGGTGGCGGCCGTGAGGTTGCCCTCCTCGTCGAAGGTGCTGGTGAAGGTGCGCAGCGGGGAGGTTCCCGTGCCGTGGTCGGTCGCCTCGGTGACCTGGTCGAGCAGGTTGTGGGTGAACGTGCTTCTGCGCAGGGTCGGGTCGACCACCTCTGTCTGGCGGCCGAGGGCGTCGTAGCCGTAGCGGGTCACGCCGCCGCCGGGGTCCGTGGACGTGACGGTCTCACCCATCGCGTTGTACGTGGCCGTGGACGTCAGGCCCGAAGGCGACGTCTCGGCCTTCTGGTTGCCCGCGTCGTCCCAGGCGAAGCGTGTGGTGAGGTGCTGGAGCGAGGGGAAACGCTCCACCGCGGTCGCGGTCAGCTGGCGGCCGAGGCCGTCGTAGGTCGCCTCGGTGCGGGCGCCGGTGGGTGTGGTGGTGGAGAGGAGGAGCCCGGTCGGGGTCCAGGTGTACCGGGTGGTGCCCTCACCGCCGAGCGTCTCCGTCCGGCCGGTCAGCCCGGTGAAGCCGGGGGCGGCCAGGAGGTTCGGTGCGGCGGCCGGCTGCGGATCCGTCCTCAGGACAACCCGGCCCAACTGGTCGTAGGCGTAGTGCGTGGTGCGCTCCAGCGGATCGGAGACCGAGGTCCTGCGTCCCAGCGCGTCGTAGGTGGCGCGGTGGACCGGAACGACCGGGGCTCCGCTGGGCGGCGTGTAGGAGGGCAGGGTGACCGCGGTGCCCTGTCCGAGCCTGTCGACCTCGGTGCGGGTGACGGCGCCTGTCTCGTCCCGGGCGTCGGTGGGGTCGCCGAAGGCGTTGTAGCCCCATCCGATCGTCGGCCGGGACTGCTGCGGGGCGGACCCGTACGTCTCGGTCGTCACCGGAGGCGCGGTCTGTTCCACGAGCCGGCCCAGGGCGTCGTAGCGGAACCCGGTAGTGTGGGCGCTCGCCTCGGCCCCCGCTTTGGTACCTCGCGGGCTCACGCTGCTGAGGAGTAGTCCGCGACGGTCGTAGGCATTTCTCGTGGTGAGCGTGACGGTGCCGGAGACGAGGGACGAGCTTGTGACGTTGCCCGCGCTGTCGTAGACGAGCCGTCGCGAGACCCGTTCGGGGGTGGCGGCCCCTTCCGTGATCTCGGTGACGCGGTCGTCGCGGTCGAAGACGTAGTCGGTGGTGCGTGCGAGCCCGGCGGGGTCCGTGACGGTGCGGACGACGCGTCCGGTGGCGTCCACCGTGTGGGTCTCGGTGTAGGTTCCGCCGTCGGTCACCTGCTTGACCAGGTAGCCGGCCCCGTCGTACGTGTTCGCCTCCAGAACGACGTCCCGGCGCGTCCCGTCGGACTGCTCCACTCCCAGGGCCGTCGAGGTGGCCGGCAGCCCGTCGTCGTAGTACGTGAACCTGGTGGTCGCCCCCAGGGCGTCGGTGCTCGAGGCGAGGCGTCCGGCCGGGTCGTAGGCATGGGATTCCAGGACGAGGTCACGCGGTTCGCCCGAAGGGTCTCCCGTCCAGCCCTCGAGGACGGTCTCCGCGAGGTCGCCCCGCGAGGTCAGCCTGTGCACGACCCGGTTGCCGAGCGCGTCCTGCTCGCTCGTCACCTGGCCCAGAGCGTCATAGCCGTACGTGGTGACGTGGCCTTCGGCGTCGGTGACGGTGTCGTTGAAGCCACGCTCGTCGTAGTGGTAAGTGGTGGTCCTCGCCGGATCGCCGCCGGTCAGGTCGACCTCGCTCTCGTCGAGAAGGTTCCCGTCGGCGTCGTAGCGGGTGCGGACCTCGGTGGTGTGGGTCGTCCCCGTGATCTCGTTCTTCGTCGCGGTGCCGGTCTCCCGGACGACCCTGGACTGGGCGTCGTACCCGAAGGTGGTGACGACGCCGTCCGGATAGGTGTCGGATCGCTGGGTCTCGGAGGTCGTCCGGCCGATGCCGTCGTAGGCGTACGCGGTGACCAGTCCGGACGGTGCCGTCGTGCGTGCCAGGTCGCCGTTGGCGAAGTAGGCGTAGGTGGTCGTCGCGCCCTCGGGGGTCGTCGTCGCGGCGACGAGTCCGGCGGGGGTACTGCCTCCGGCCGCGGCCGGCTCGCTGCCGGTGGTGTAGGCCGTCGCCGACGTCCGGCCGTCGGGCAGGGTCAGCCGATCCGGCCTGCCCTGGGCCGTGTAGCCGATGGTCGTCCGGTAGCGGAAGTCCTTGGGCCCGCTGGAGCGAGCGTCGAGGGTCGCGGTCCGCTTGCCGTTCCGCGGGTCGAGCGGGTCCGCCGGGTTGTCGTAGAACTCCTCGTAGGAGGTCCAACAGGAGTCGGCGTCACGGCACGTGGTCTGGGCGACGGGGTTGCCGCGGGCGTCGTGGCCGGTCACCGTGGAGTGGCCGTTCGGGTCGGTGACCGTGCGCAGGTACCCGCCGGCGTCGTATCCGTACCGGGTGATCCCGCCGGCGGCGTCGGTCGTCGCCACGCGCCGCTGCCCGCGGACCATGTCGTAGGTGGCGCTGGTGCGAATGCCCGTGGGGTCGGTGACGGTGACGGTCGACGCCAGCGTCGATCCGCCGGCGAGGGAGCGCGCCGCGTAGTGGTCGGAGATCTGCTGCTCGGTGAGACCGTGCTGGTACACCGCCGCCTCGTCGATCTGTCCCGTGAAGTAGCTGACGTCGGCGGGGGGCGACGGCCAGGTCCTGGCGAAGCCCGCCCCGATGAACGTGCGGCTGTTCGACTGTTGGTTGACCGGGGCGTTGGTCTTCACGGCCACCCGGGTGCCGTCGAGGTAGAGGCTCTGCGTGCCGGCGCTCGCGGTGATGGCGGCATGATGCCAGGCGTTGTCCGTGACGGTGACGGACGACGCGTTCGACGGGGTAACCCCCGGCGAGGGGTACTCGCCATGGAGTCTGCCGTCGGCGCCGACGTACAGCACGGGTGTCCAGGTGCCCGAGGTGGCGGTGGCGCCGGCGAGCGTGCGGCTCTGGTCGCCGACCAGCACGCCCGGCTTCGCCGTTCTGAACCAGACCTCCACGGTGACGTCAGTGGTCCTGGTGCCGAGTCCGGGGATCTCGACGTAGCCGTCACCGTTGAATTCGGCGGCGGAGCCGTCGCCGATTCCGAAGGCACCGGTGGTGCCCAGGGTCGTCCTGGTGTACGTGCCTGTGCCGTCGTTCGCCGCCACGGTGCTCGACGCCTGGGTGCCGGTGACCTCGTCGAGCTGCCAGAATCCGGCGGGCGCGTCTCCGAGGACGGCGCTCCGGTACTGGTCGCCGTTACCGGTGACCAGGCGGGTCCGTGCCCGGTAGTGGTCCATCACGGTGGCCGCGCTCAGTTCCTTGGCGTAGAAGGCGGCCTCATCGAGAGCCCCTTCGAAGTACTTGACCCCGGAGGTGGTGGATCCGTCCCAGCCCGGGGTGGCGTGTCCCGCCCCGAGGTAGACATGGGCCAGGGTCTCCGGCTTCACCGCGCCCGGCATGGAGCCGACCTTGGTGCCGTCGAGGTAGAGGGTCTGGCCGGTGGTGCCGCCGGTGAGGACCACGTGGTGCCAGGTGTTGTCCGTGACGGCGGCGCTGCTGATGACGGGTGCTCCCGGGGCACCGCGCCACAGGGAGCCGCGGAGCTTTCCGTTGGCGTCCACGAGCAGGCTCGGGTTGTAGTTCTGGGGTGCGGTGCCGAGCGCCGTGTTCTGGAGGCCGAGCAGGACGCCTTCGGCCTGGTCCGTGCGGAACCACAGCTCGACGGAGAGCGCTGCCGACGTCTCCAGCGCATCGCCCTGGACCTCGACCGCGCCTTCCGCTCCGTCGAGGCCGATCGCCCCGTCGTCCCCCACCGAGAACGCGCCGATCTCCCCCAGGGTGACCCCGTTCCGGTAGGAGCCGTCGGTGCCCGTGGCGATCTCGTCGCGCGCCACGGCGCCGCTGTTGTCGCCGAGGCGCCAGTGGTCGACCGCTCCGGCGTCACGGACCGCGCTGGTGTAGCCCTGCGAGCCGGACGCGTACGTGGGTGCGGACAGCTTCCAGGTGCCCGCGGCATCGGCGACCTCGGTGACCCGCTCGGTGGTGCCGTCGTAGGTGATCCGCGCGTCCGTCCGCCCCGAGGGGAGGGTCACCTCGGTGAGCCGGGACGAACCGCCGCGGGCGGCGAAGTGCTCCTTGACGGTGCCCGCGTCGAGCGCCCGGTGGTAGACCGCGGCCTCGTCCAGTGCGCCGGCGAAGTGGCGGTCGCCCTCCCCGGTGGCCCACATGCGGTTGGAGTATCCCGCGCCCAGGTAGGTGTAGGTCTTGCCGCCGTGGTCGACGGGGCCGGCGAGCGTCCCGGTCGACACTCCGTCGACGTACAGGGTCTGGCTCGTGCCGTTGCTCGTCAGGGCGACGTGGTGCCATTGGTTGTCGTCCACCGCCTTGCCGGACGACATGGCGTTCTCGGAGGTGCCGACCGTGTCGAAAGCGCCGACCAGGTAGCCGTTGGGGTCGATCTCGAGGACCGGCCGGGTGTCGGCGCCCGGGGCGTCGCCCAGTGGGGCGTCCTGGAAGCCGAGGAGCACGCCCTCGTACCGGCCGGTTCTGAACCACATCTCGACGGAGAGGGCGGTGGACCGGGAGAGGATGGAGTCGGGCAGCTCGACGTGGGCCTGGGAGAAGGTGCCGGCCTTGTTGGTGGTGCCCGCGAGGGCGCCCGCCGCACCCTGCGTGACGTCGCGGTACAGGCCCTCCTTCATGCCGGTGCTGGACACGGCCTCGCTCGCCGCCGTCTCGCCGGTCGTCTCGCCGAGCCGCCAGTAGCCCACCGGGCCGGCGTCGAGGACGAGGTTCCGGTACTGGCTCCCGCTCTCGTAGGTGTACCGGGTGCACCCGGTCGTGGTGCCCGGCGGGCAGACCCGAACCAGATTGTCGCCCTCGTACGTGTAGGTCCAGGCGAGGCTCGTGCCGGCCCCGTCCACGGGGCTGGTCAGCGCCGAGACCACGTGGCCGCCGGACCAGGTGAAGGTGATGCGGCGCCCCGACAGGACATCGGTCGCCGCGGTCAGCCTGCCGTCCGTGTAGGTCAGTTGCTGACTCCGGCCATGACCGTCGCTGACCTTCGTCAGACGGCCCGCGGTGTCGAAGGTGTAGAGGTTGGCGGAGGCGTCCTTGAGGGTCCAGCCGCCCGAAGCGCCGGCCTTGAGGAGGCCCATGGATCCGGAGGGAGCGGCGTAGCCGCCGTCGGAGTTGCGGCCGAAGCGGACCTGGGCGCCGTTGGAAAGGGTGATGAGGACGCTTCCGCTGCTCTCCGGCACAGCACGCATGTCCCAGCGGGTCGCCCACCCGGTGCCGAAGGCGCTGCCCGTCCTGGTGTCCTGGGAGTTGTAGGTCCGCGTCACGGAGAGCTCGGGGCCGACCGTGGGAATGGACGCGTCGGTGGCGGCGGTCGCGTAGTTGCCGTTGCGTTCGCCGAATTCGCGTCCCGTGTCCGACGTCCCGAGGTGTGCCGTGATCGGCGGCTGGGGAACCTGGGTCGTCAGGAGTGACGGGCCGGGCCGGACGGAGAGGGCCGCCCCGTCGAAGACGTAGCCGTACCACGCGTACGTCTTCGACCAGGTCATCCATCCCGCGGGGATGTTCCACTGGGCGGACGCGCCGCGCGGGCCCATGCGGCAGTTCTTGCGGGTGTCGGCGCCGTCGACCTCGCAGACCTCGAACTGGTGCTCAAGAGCCTTGGGATAACGGTCGCGGTCCGTACCCGACGCCCACAGGGTCGGCGTGAGGGTGTCGACGACGGTGCCGCTCGCGGGTGCCAGGCCCGTCACCGCGGGCGGGATGTTGACGGTCGAGATCTTCACGCTCGCGGTCGGAATCCCCGCGGCGCTGAAGGTCGAGGTCCCGTAGTCGTCCATGGTCCACGCGATCGTGTACGTGCCAGGGACCAGCGGCGCGACCTTGGCGTCGATCGTCACGGCGGCGCCCGGAGCGACGCTCGACGGCATGGCCGTCCAGCGGATCTTGGCGGCGTCGGTGATCTCTTTGCCCGCGGAGTCGTACAGTCGGTAGCGGAGCCTGTAGTTTCCGTTGGCGGGCCAGATCTCCTGGCCGCGGTTGGTCACGGTCAACTTGAAGGCGCCCTCGGTGGTGGCGGTCATGGGTGTGACGAAGGTACCGAGCTGGTATCCGGCGCCGTACTTGGTCCAGGTGACGTCGAGCGACGGCTTTCCGTTGGGGTAGTCGTCGGAGCCGAAGTTCTTCCATCCGTAGGAGTCGGTGACCGACGCCTTCACGGCCAGGCCGTAGTTCTTCTTGCGACCGTGAGTCCAGTCGTCGACCAGCTGGCGGCCGGCCGCACCGAGGTTGATGCCCTCCCAGGCGGCGCCGCCGCAGGGGTATGCGGTCTGCCCCGAGGGCCGCCACCCATGGGCGAAGCTCTTCGACGCCAGGGACGCCCCGGTCGCCGGTCCGGGGTAGGCGGAGGTCGTGGACTCGGACCAGCCGGCGGTCACGGGGTGGACGGTGACGGGGCGAGCGGTACAGGAGTACGACCATGTGTTGTAGAGCGCGAGGCTGGCACCGAGCACCCAGGCGTTCTTGAGGGTGGTCTCGACGCCGGCGAAGTGGAGGAACGCCGCCGCCTTGTGACCTCCCGCGTCGTACGTCCCGGTCTTGAGGACCGTGTCACCGGAGAAGTTGACGTTGTACGGGGCCTCCACGTAGGTCCCCGACGAGGCGGCCACCGCCGACACGTTGACCACGGTCGGGTCCACCTTGACGGGGAACGCCCTTCGGGGGTCATGGAGCCACGCGGTGTCGAGCTTCACCCTCAGGGCCTGCCCGCCGTCGACCTCGGTGAGTTCGAACCGGACTCCGTCGGAGATCTCTCCCTGGTTGGAGTGGGGGGCGACGTTCGCGTCCTCCATCCAGCCGGCCGGGATCCGGGCGCGCAACTTGCCCGTGACATCCGTGAACGCGACCGCGCCCGTGGGTTCCAGAGCGGCAGTCAATCCCGGCGCGTGCAGGGGGAAGACCCACTCCTGCGGAGCGTCGGCGTCCTTGAGCACCAGGACTTCCTTGACGGAGTCGCCGCCTGCCACGAACTGCACGTCCGCCGACGGGAGGACGTCCCGGTACGTGATCACGCTTCCGTCGACGACGCCGGGAACATGCGCGGCGTCGCGCAGCGCGAACCCGATGGACTCGGTGCCGCCCACGTTCATCGAGACGAGGGGGGAGCCGTCCGCGTGGCCGGCGAAGGCGGTGGCGGCATCGCCCTCGGTGATGCTCCATCCGCCGGTCGCGGAGGTCGCGGCACGACCGAGGTGACCGCCCTGGCCGACGGGCTTCAGGGACGTGTCGATGCTCCGCCACTCGCCGTCGGCACGCCGGTAGTTGACGGGGTCCTCGAAGAACTTGGTCGTCTGCGTCCCGTCGGCGTTCCGGAACGTGCGCGACATGGGGGCGCGGTCGGTCACGATCTCGCGGCTGCTCTTCGGGTCGAAGCCTCGTGGCCGTTCCACCACCGGTGCGGCGGGTGCCGTCTCCACCTGGGGTGTCCCGGGCCGTACGAGCAGCGCGGGCGAGGCGTCGGGCTCGGGAGGCAGCTCCCCCGCGCCCGGCTTGTGCCCGTCCCGGCCGCCGCCGGAGCCTGCCGACGTCGCTCCGGAGGCGGCACCGTGCGAGCGGCCCGCGGCCGACCCCCACGACTGCTCAGGAGTCTCGCCGGACACCGTCCGGGAGGACGCGCCGATCCTCTCCGTCGCGGCCACCCCCTCGGCGCCGACCAGGCCGGTCATCAAGAAGGCGACTGCGACTGAAACCAACCGCACGGAACGCACGGAGCCCCCCAGGGAACATGTTGCCAAGGGGGCCAGTAGAGCGACGCCGGGTTCACTTGATCAAGACTTGTGATCATGTCGTGATCATGATCAACACGACATGATCACGGGTTCTCCTCCTCGACGGGCCGCGCCGCCCCTCAGCGGCGGACGCGGGGCATGCCGAGGCCGATCCAGGAGATGATCTCGCGCTGGATCTCGTTGCTGCCGCCGCCGAAGGTGAAGATGACGGCGGAGCGGTAGCCGCGTTCGAGTTCGCCGTGGAGGACGGCGCCGGCGGAGCCGTCCTTGAGGGCGCCGGCGGCGCCGACGACCTCCATCAGGGCCGCGTAGGCGTCGCGGCGGGCCTCGGAGCCGTAGACCTTGACGGCGGAGGCGTCCTGGGGGGTGAGGGTGCCGCGGTGGACGGCGTTCACCATCTGCCAGTTGAGGAGCCTCATCGCGTCGAGGCGGGTGTGGGTCCGGGCCAGGGTGCGGCGGACCCAGGGGAGGTCGAGGACGCGGCGGCCGTCGGAGAGGAGCGTGCCGGCGGCCCAGCGGCGGACGTCGTGGAGCGCGCGGATCGCCATGGTGCCGTGGGCGGCGAGGGTGACGCGCTCGTGGTTGAGCTGGTTGGTGATGAGCCGCCAGCCCTTGTTCTCCTCGCCGACGCGGCGGGTGACGGGGACGCGGACGTCGTCGTAGTAGCTGGCGGTGGTGTCGTGCGAGGCGAGGGTGTTGATCACCGTGCACGAGTAGCCGGGGTCGGTGGTCGGGACCAGGAGCATGGTGATGCCCTTGTGGGGGGCCGCGTCCGGGTCGGTGCGGACGGCGAGCCAGACCCAGTCGGCGGTGTCGCCGTTGGTCGTCCAGATCTTCTGCCCGTTGACGACGTACGTGTCCCCTTCCCGTACCGCGCGGGTCTTGAGTGCGGCGAGGTCGGTGCCGGCGTCCGGTTCGCTGTAGCCGATGGCGAAGTCGATCTCTCCGGAGAGGATGCGGGGCAGGAAGTACGCCTTCTGCTCGTCCGTGCCGAACTGCATGATCGTCGGGCCGACCGTGTTCAGCGCCATGAGCGGCAGCGGCACGCCCGCCTGGGCCGCCTCGTCGAAGAAGATGAACTGCTCCATCGGCGTCAGGCCGCTCCCGCCGTACTCGGCGGGCCAGCCGGCGCCGAGCCGGCCGTCCGTCCCGAGGCGGCGGATCGTCTCGCGGTAGAACCGCTTCTGGGCGGCCGGGTCCCCGTACCGGCTGTGCACGTCCTCGGGGACGAGCTCCGCGAAGTAGGCCCGCAGCTCGGCGCGCAGGCGGTTCTGTTCCGGCGTGTACTGCAGGTGCATCCCGGCCTCCCGTGGCGGCGTCGTCGTCGTCCCTCGGCACGACGGCCGACACGGTAGAACGTGTTCCATAAATGTGGAAGGCCCGGGACGGCGCCACCTGCCGCGCCGGCCCGGGCCCCCTCGTACGGTGCTAGGGAAGGAGTTCGTCCAGGGAGGCGCGGCCCTTCTCCGCCATCCGGCGCTCGGCCCAGGCCAGGGTCTCCGGTGTCACGTCCCGGCCGGAGGCGAGCACCACGTCCTCCGCCGAGAACTCGCCCTCCGAACCGGAATGCAGCAGCCGGTCGGGCGTCGGTACGTCCCCCCGGGACTTCTCGTCGGGCTCAGCGTTCATGCCGTCTCCTCCATGCTTCTGCGGGTGGGTCCCGGCACTCGCCATTCTCGTGTCCGCACCCCCGCCCCGCATCCGGGCGCCCGCCCCGGCCCCGGGTCCCGCAGCCCGCCGCAGCAGCGCGGCCGCCTCCCCCACCGGGAGGGCCGCGCCCGCCGCGTACCCCGCGGCGTACTCCTCCGGGGCCAGGGCGGCCCGCAGGACGGCCTCCGCGCGGCGCCGGATCAGCTCCTCCGTCTGCGGCGTGCACGGGCGGAAGCCGCCGCCCGCGCCCCCGGCCTCGTGGGCGTCGTACGCGCCGAGCAGCCGGGCACCGGCCGGGGCGTCGCCGGGGCGACCGCGCCCGCCGAGCGCCCAGGCCCCCGTCGCGAACTGGGCGACGACCAGGTACGGCGCCACCAGACGGGCCAGCGCCTCCAGGTCGTCGACCGCGCGGGCCAGCCGGTCCAGGGCCCGCCCGTACGCGCCGTCCAGGCAGTCCACCCAGGCCCGCATCCCGCCGACGAGCCCCCAGAACAGGGCCGGGGTGTGGTCGCCGAACTCGGTCTCGGCCCGTCCCAGCTGCTCGTGCGCGAGGCCCGTGCGGCCGGTGTGGGCGTAGTGCTGGGCGAGCAGCAGCCGGCCGCTGCCCGCCGCCTCGGCGCCCCACCGGGCGGCCTCCTCCGCGGCGTGGGCGAGCAGCCGCTCCGCCTCCTCGTCGCCGGGCCGGAGCCGGAGCCGTACGGCCGCGAGGCGGGCGGTGAAGACGTGCACCTGGGAGCGGGCCCCGGCCTCCCCGGCCGCGGCGGCGGCCCGGGCGAAGTCCGCGGCCGCCTCGGCGAGCCGTCCCGCCCGCTCGTACGCCTCCCCGCGCGCCGCGAGGGACTCGGCGATCCCCCAGGCGTCCCGGGCGGCCTCGAAGAGGGCGAGGGCCTCGGCGGCCTCCTCCGGGCCGTCGCCGGCGAGCCGCGCGCGCATGAGCAGCGCGAAGGCCAGGTCCCACGGGTCGCCGTCGGCCCGGCAGGCGTCCACGAGGAGGCCGAGGGCGTCGTCGAGGCCGGTGAGCCCTCCGGTCATCAGCCGGGCGAAGAACCAGACGGTGCCGGGCTGCCGGCAGGTCTGGGGCAGGCCGGGCCGGTAGGCGTCGACGATGGCGCCGAGCCGCGCGTGGGCGTCGGACTCCTGCTCCAGGGCGGTGGCGCCGGAGCCGCCCTGGGCGGCGAGCGCGTACAGCCGGACCCCGCGCCGGGCCTCCCGCAGCCGCTCGCCCGACCACGGCGGCGGGACGTCGTGGCAGCGGCCCGGGACGGGCTCGGCGGGCGGTGCCGCCGGGCCGAACGGGTCGGCGCCGAAGCCGCTCGCGGCGGCGGACCAGGTACGGGAGTCGTGCTGGTGGTTGTGGAGCTGCCAGAACCAGGACAGGGAGTGGACGAGGCAGAGGACCTCCTGTTCCTCCCCGGCCGCGAGCGCCGTGCGCAGGGCCGTGCGCACGTTGTCGTGCTCGCGCTCGAAGAGGGCGAGCGTGGCGGTCTGGCGGGGGCCGCGCAGGTCGGGGTCCCGGGTCCGGACGAGTTCGCGGTAGTGCGTGAGGTGGGCCCGCTCGACCGCCGCCCGCTCCCCCGCCTCGTCCAGCCGCTCCCCCGCGTACTCCGCCACCGT